>DATAIN010000265.1:0-13295 GCA_036262635.1 Gemmatimonadaceae bacterium
CGAGGAGGAGAGCCGGCGTGTACGTGTAGGGCAGCTTCGCGACCGCGTCCGCCGCCGACCCGCCGAGCCGAGCTACCTCTGTGGTGGCGCGGCACTGTATCGGAGCTGACGCGTTCTCCAGCAACCAGCCGAGCGGGAAGACCACCGGCTCCGGCGGCGCCGGAGGGGGCGCGACGCCCATGAGCGGCGCCGGGGTGAGGCTTCCCTGGCTGAGAGACTGGGCGGGCAGAGTCACGATCGGGCGCTCGCGGTAACTTGTTGAGGGACAACGTGATGCAGACGTCGCTCCAACCTGTGCGGCACCTCGGGCTGCAGGCGCGTAACGATAGCGAATTTCACGCCGGGCGCCAGAGGCGCCAGCGCATTTATTCCATTCTGCGACGAACTGCACGCGCCCGACCGTGAGGCAGGACACCCTGCTTCCCTTTTCTTCGCCCGCGCCGCGGTCCATCTTCGGGCCCATGCGTGGTGAGTTCATCGACCTGAATGGGGCGCGCCTCTACTGCTACGCCGCGGGAACGCGTGGCGCCGGCGAGCCCGTGGTGTTTCTGCACGGCTTCCCGACCTCGTCGCACCTGTGGTCCGAGGTGGTGCCTCTCCTCACCGACGGCCGGCGGCTGGTCGTCGTCGACCTGCTCGGCTTCGGGCGGAGCGACCGGCCGGCCGGGCGCGACGTGTCGATCTGCGGCCATGGGGAGCGGACCGTCGCCCTCCTCGACGCGTTAGGCATCAACTACGCGTGCGTCGTCGGCCACGACATCGGCGGCGGCGTGGCGCAGTGGATGGCGGTGCACGCCCCGACGCGCGTATCACGGATGTGCCTCGTCAACAGCGTCGGCTTCGACGAGTGGCCGACCCGCGACGTGAAGCTCGCCCGCGCGACGCTGCCGCTCACCCGCTATCTCCCGCCGCTCTGGGTGCTCTCCGTGCTCCGCACCGACCTCCTCCGCGGCTACGCCGACCACACCCGCGGCGCCCACTCGGTGGAGCAGTACGTGCGTCCCTTCGCGAGCACGGAGGGGCGCGACACCTTCTTCGCGCACATGGGCGCGCTGAACGCGCGGGACACGATGGGGTTCGCGGGCCGGCTCAAGGACATCGTTGCGCCGACGGCGATCGTCACGGGGGCCCACGACCCTTTTCTCCCGGTGAGCATCGGGGAGCGGCTGCGCGCCGCGATCCCCGGTGCCACCCTCGACGTCCTTCCCGACGCGCGGCACTTTCTCCCCGAGGAATCGCCGGAGCGCGTCGCCGCGGCGATCACCGCCCTGCTCGCCCGCTGAACGATGGTCCCGATGCCTGACGTCTCGAAGCTCGACACCTTCCGCGCGATGGTCGCGAAGAGCCCCGACAACGCGCTCGCCCGCTTCGGGCTGGCAAACGAGGCGATGAAGGCGGGGCTGCACGAGGAAGCCGCCGAGCAGCTGGAGCGCTACCTCCAGCTCTACGACGACGAGGGGAACGGATGGCAGCGTCTCGCCGAATGTCTGATCGCGACCGGGCGCGACCCGGAGGCGCGTGACGCGCTCGCCCGCGGGATCGCGGCGGCACGGCGCTTCGGCCATCCCGGACTCGCGGCCGAGCTCGAGGAACGCCTCGAGGAGCTGGGGTGAGTCCGCAGGGTGTGACGCGCCGGAGCGGTGCGGGGTTGTCGTCGGGTGTGCAGCCGACCGACGCCGCGCTCGTGCAGCGCGTGCTCGAGGGTGACGTCGAGGCGTTCGCGGTGCTCGTGGACCGCCATCACGAGCGCTGCCTGCGCATCGCGACGCGGCTCCTCGGCAGCGTCGAGGACGCGGAGGAGACGGTGCAGGACGCATTCGTCCGGGCCTATCGAGCGCTGGGGAGATACGAAGAGCGCGAGCAGTTCGCGCCCTGGTTGACGAGGATTCTCGTCAACCGCTGCCGCACCGCGATCGGACGGCGCGCCCGCTACGGCAGGACGTTCGTCGAGGACGAATACGCGCTCGAGACCGCGGTGACGCGCGACGCGACCGACGGCGGGATGTGGCGGGCGGAGGTCGAGCGCGCGCTCGCCGCGCTGCCGCGCGAGCAGCGCGAGGCGTTCGTCCTCAAGCACGTCGAGGAGCTCGAGTACGAGGCGATCGCCGAGATCACGGGCGCCGGCATCTCGGCGCTCAAGATGCGAGTGAAGCGCGCTCGCGAGCGGTTGCGGGTATTGCTGGAGGGGGAAACGTGAGAGAGTCAGAGGACGAGTCGGTCGCCCGGTCGGCCGGCGCCGCGCTCCGCGATGGGGTGCGGAGCAGCGCGGCCGCACGTGCGCGGATCATGCAACTGGTCCGTGAGGAGCCGCTTCCGGTGCGCGGTCAGGGAGAGCTTCTCGCGATCGCGCCGCATCGCCGGCCATTCTGGCGATCGCCCGCGTTCGGACTGCTCGCGGCCGCGTCCATCGCCGGCGTCATCGCGCTCGTGCGGGCGCGGGGGGTCGAAGGCCCCATCGCCGAGGTCCCGGGACATCCCTCGCTGCACGGAACCTCGGCGCCGGCCGCGGTGCCGGCGGCGACAGCTGCCCACGCCGCGTCCGTTCCTGGCCACGTCGCCGTCGCGCGCGTACAGTTCGTCTTCGTCGCGCCGAGCGCGCGGCAGGTCGCGGTGGTCGGCGACTTCAACGACTGGGACCCCGCGGCGACGCCGCTCGCGCTCGCGGGAGGCGTCTGGTCGCGCGAGCTGGACGTTCCGGTCGGGCGACACGACTATGCGTTCGTGATCGACGGGAAGCGCTGGGTCGCGGATCCCACCGCGCCGCGCGCGCCCGCGGACGAATTCGGCAACGGCTACTCGGTGATCGTGGTCGGAGGTGAACAATGAACGCACGTCGGATACGGCTCGTGATCGCGGGAATGCTGCTCGCGCCGATCGCGCCGCGATTCGCGGCGGGGCAGGACATGCGTCTTTCCGCGCAGCTCGATCCGGCAACCGCGGCCCGCGTCGGCGCCGTGGTCGACCGCGCGCGGGCGGCGTCGCTCCCGACCGAGCCGCTGGTCGACAAGGCGCTCGAAGGCGCGCGCAAGCGCGCCGATCCCGGGCGGATCCTCGACGCCGTGAGCGCGCTCGCGGTCCGTCTCGACAGCAGCCGGGCCGCGCTCGGCGGCGCGACGAGCGAGTCCGAGCTCGTCGCCGGCGCGAGCGCGCTGCAGGCGGGGATCGATCCGCGCACCCTGCGCGACCTGCGGGCAGCGCGCGGAGCGCGCTCTCTGGCGGTGCCGCTCGTCGTGCTCGGCGATCTCGTCACCCGCGGCGTGCCCGCCGACACGGCGAGCGCGCTCATTCTCCTCGTCGCGCGCGAGGGACTGGGCGACGAGACGCTGCTCGCCATCCAGCGTGACGTGCAGCGCGACGTCCGCGACGGGGCGCACCCCGCCACCGCCGCGGCGATTCGCGCGCGCGGCGCGGTGAACGGGGGCGGGATCCGTCTCCGCCCCGTGAGGGGGCCGGTGACCGCGGGCACCTCGACGCTGGCGCCGGGCAAGCGTCCCGCGGACGTCAAGCCGGCGATCGGCGGGTTCTGAGGTGCGCCTCGCCGTCGGACTCCTCACGTTAGGCACGGCGCTCGGGGCGGTCGGCGCCCCGGCCGCCGCGCAGACGAGCGGCTACGTCGATGTCGACGCGGCGTACGTCGCGCCATGGGACGCGTCGGTCCAGCACGGGCTCGCGATCAGCATCGCGCCCGCCATCCGGCGCGACTGGCGGCGCGTCTCGCTCTCCAGCGAGAGTGGGTTCACGCTGTCGGACACGAGACACTACTACGCTCAGAACAGCACCACCGCCTCGGTCCGCTCGCACGAACTTCACGGGCTCGTCTTCGAGGGCGGAGGGAGTGTGAGCGGGCTGGCGTACCGGAGCGACGGCTTCCGCGCGGTGGGTGACGAGAAGCTGCCGATCGCGCGCGGACTGCTCCAGCTCCAGGGGCACGGCCGCGCCGACTTCGTGCTCGACAAGTGGGGCTTCTCGCTCACCGCGTCCGGCGGAGAGAACTACGGCGGCGCCGTGCACGAGCCGTGGGCGCTCGAGGCGGGGATGACCCGCGAACTCCGTCGAGTGCTCGTCTTCGCCAACGCGCGCGCCGATCGCTTCCGCGAGTACGACAGCGTCGCGGTGTACGACGTGCGCGCGACGAGCCTGTCGAGCGCGAGCTCGTCCCCGTCGAGCATCGAGACCTACCGGCTCGTTCAGCCCCTTCTCACCGTGACCGGGGGGGCGACGGTCGCCGCGGGGCGCGCCGAGCTCACGACGGAGCTGGGCATCCAGCAGGGTCAACGGGCGCTCGATCCCGGCCGTCCGGGCGCGCGCCGGCTCTGGCGAGAGTTCATCGGCTCCGTCGCGGCCACGTATCGACTCGCCCCCCGGGCCCTGCTTCGCATCGGAGCCGGGATGTACCCGACCGACTACATCCGCCAGCTCCCGCGGGGCGCCTTCGTCTCGGTCGGGTTCCGGCTGGAGCGCGGTCGGCGGCAGCAGGTGGACTGGTATCGCCCGCCCGAGATCCCGGCCTTCCGCATCGACACCCTCGCCGACGGAGCGCGGGTCGTCCGCGTGCGCGCCCCACGCGCGCTCAAGGTGGATGTCAGCGCCGATTTCACCGACTGGACGCCGGTGCCGATGCGCCGGGCGCGGGGCGACGAGTGGGAGGCGGTGCTCCCCATCGCTCCGGGCACCTATCGGGTGAGCGTGCGCGTAGACGGGGGCCCCTGGTCGGCGCCCCCGGGTCTGGTCGGCGTTCTCGACGAATTCAATGGCGAGGTCGGCGTGGTGGTGATAAGATGACCGGAAGCGGTCCCACCCGCGGCGGAACCCGCCGCTGACGACGTGGCCCGGCGCGTGCAGAGCAGACCCGACTACGGCGCGGGACGCCGTAGCTCCCGGAGGTAACCGATGCGATTCTACAGAATGGCGGCGATCGCCGCGCTGGCGATCACCGCGGCGTGTGCACGAACGACGGGCGGACCGAATGGCGACAGCGTCGACATGACGGTCGGGCTCAACCGGCAGACTGCGATGCAGACTGCGCGCACGCAGCTGGTCCACCACGGTTTCACCGTCACCGGAATCGGCGACGAGATGCTCGTGACCTCGCCGAAGGCCGTCCCCGAGTACCTGCGCGAGGTGTCTACCGCGAAGCAGTCCTCGGGTCAGACCTGGTTCCTGGTCGTCGAGTCGAGCGACGTCCGCTTCTTCCGCGGCACCCGCCTCCGCGTGTCGGGCTACCTGATGCCCGCCGGGTCAGGGACCGCGCAGGCGGTGCGGAATGGCAAGCGCGCCGAGCAGAACGCGATCCCGATCACCCAGCAGAACCCGCGGCTCTTCCGCGAGGTCGAGGCGGTGGCGGGCTGGATCGAGTCCGGAGCGCAGCTGAAGAAGAAGCAGAAGTAGGACAGCCTCTCACGCATCCGGCGCCTTCTGGGCGCCGGACGTGTCTCCGGGGGCACCCTCGGGCCTGAGCGCGGCGACGGTGTACCGCGAGCCGGGGTTCCAGAGCATCCATTCGTGGATGCCGGCGTCGTATCCGGCCCGGATCTGCGCCCGCAGCTGCTCGGCACCGTATCTCGGCGGACCGAGGGTAAAGTCCTGATACCAGGGCACGATGCGAGCGGCGCCCGCGACTCCCGCGCTGCGCCGCTTCGCGTCCTGGAGGGCATGGCTGAGCACCTCGTAGGGGCGCGCGTTGGGATTCCTGATCCCGTAGCTCCCCGGCGCATAGTGCGAGGGGTACGTCATCGGCAGCACGATGTCGGCGCGGTCGACGAACATCTCCCAGCGCTGCCCGATCCCCATGTCGGTGGTGTCCGACGTCGTGAGACCGAAGACGTCGATGGTCATCGGCACTCCCGCCGCGGTGACGCGCTGCCGGACCATCCCCAGCTGGTCGCGGATCACCTGCGCGCGCAGGCGGCCGGCGGCGAGGGGAAAGACCGCCTCGCGCACGAGACGCTTCTCGTCGGGAAAGCGCACGTAGTCGAACTGCACTTCGCTGAAGCCGAGGTCCACCGCTTCCGCCGCCAGGTCGGCCGCGTACCGCCAGACACCCTCCTGATGCGGATCGAGCCAGGGATTCCCGTTCTTGTCGAGCCATGGCGACGCGGGATCGTCGCGCCGCTTGATCGACCACTCCAGCTTCCTCGACGCGAGCAACGGGTCCTTCGCGACGACGATCCGGGCGACGGGGTAGATCCCGTGCGCGCGCATCGTGTCGAGGATCGCCCGGACGCGATCGGGCCGCATCGGCATGGTCGTGTCGGCGCCGATCTCGCGCGCGAGCGGGACCCGCGACCGGTAGAGCACGAAGCCCCGGTCGTCCTTCACGTCGATGACGAGCGCATTGACCTCCGTCCGGCGCGCGACGTCGATGAGCTGCCACATCCGGTCGCCGAGCGCCGCCCACCTGTTCACGTAGAGGCCACGCACCGCGGCGGGACGAGCGACGAGCGGCGCACGCGGGGCGCGGAGGGAGTCGGCGGGAACGACGGTGTCACGTGCCGGGGCCGCGACCGGGCGATGCGTCGAGTCGGCTCGCGCCGTATCGGCGTGCAGCGAGTCGGGGCGAGCGGAGCGCGCCGTCGAGCGCGCATCGCAGGCGCCGCTCGCGACGACGAGCGACGCGGCCAGCGCCGCACTGGATCCGTGAAAGCGGAGCATCGGCGCGGGCGTCAGAACTTGCCGAGCAGCGCGTTCCAGAGCAGCGGGAACGTGGACATGCTCTGGCCGCGGTATTGCGGCCGGAAGCCGAAGAGGACGACGTGGCCGCTTCCGCGGCGAACGTCGACCAGCGCGGCGCGGCCGGCGAGCTTCTCCCCGCCGAGCAGCCAGCCGCTGAGCAGGGGTGCGCCGTCGGTGTACGACGCGATCGCGGTGGCGCGCGTCGAGTCGGTGATCTCGAACGCGGGCCCTTCCTCGAACCAGATCGGCGCCGGCGACGGGACGCCGGCGGCGAGTCCACTCCCCGGCCGGAGCGTCGCGGCGAGGATCGAGCCCGGCGCGTAGAACTCGCGGCTCGGCACACCGGCGAGGACGTCACGCACCGGGAGGGCGAGCGCGCGCACGGCGTAATCGCTCGCCTCGTTGAGCGCGACGAGCGTGCCCCCCGCGTCGACGAAGGCGCCTAACGCTCCGGCGCCGGCGTCCCCGAGCCCGCCCTTCAGCGAGTCGGGATAGCTCTCCCCCGCGCCCCGCGTCAGCTCGCGATCGGTCTGGTCGGGGAGCAGGATGACGTCGAAGCGCGCCCGGAGATTGCCGGCGCGCACGTCACGGTCGGTGATGGAGGTGAAGGGGATCCGGTACCGGTCGAAGACCCAGCGCGTCCAGCCTTCGTCCATCGACGGCGAGTAGTTGCGGTAGATCGCGATGCGCCGCGTCGCGCGGTCGCTCAGCCCCGCGGCGACGAGGCGCGGCTCGGCCACCGGAGCGATCGTCGCGCCGAGTACGAGGCCCGTCGTGTCGCGCAGCTCGGCGACGTCGACGCCGAGCAGCAGCGGCAGGGTGTGCGCGGTGACGTCGTACGGACGCTTCGGCGGGCCACCGGGGTACTCGCGCAGGTCGGGGTAGCGCTGCCGCTCGAGGAGCGCCTTGGCGAAGGAGCCGTAGGGCTGCGCGACCGGGACGACGTAGCTCCCCGCCGGATAGGTCGCGCCTCCGATGCGGATCGGCGCGCTCGCTCGATGAATCTCGACCTGTCCGCGCTGCAGGGTGCGCAGCAGCACCGCGAGGGCGGCGCTGTCGCGCTGCGTGGCGGGAATGACGTACGCCCCCGGCCAGTCGCCGCGTCCCGGCACCGTTGCCGGCGCGATCGCGCGGTCCGCGACCTTCGCGAAGCTCGTCAGCCACGCCGCCCGATCGCTGGCGATCGAGGCGAGCATGTCCCACGTCGCCGCGGTCTGGTACCGCACGATGTCGCCGATCCCCCAGCGCCCGCCCCGCCAGGGTTCGACGAAGCTCCACATCGCGGTTTTCGAGTCGTAGCCGCGGCCTGGACGCAGCGAGTCCCAGGGAATGTCCATCGCCGTCGCGATCCGCGCGCTCGCCGTCTCGGTGAGGATGCGCGCGCCGCCGTGGTAGTGCTGGTAGGCGCGGCCGGGCGTCCAGGCATCGTAGGTGGAGTTGATCGAGATCCCGGTGAACCCCTGCTCCGTCATCCGCCAGGCCATCGCGCTGCCTAACGCGTTGACGCCGGCCGTCAGCAGCGGGTCGACGTTCGGTTCGACGGGATCCATGTACGGCGGGATGAAGATGCGCGCCGCGTTCGACCCCTGCTGGTGGATGTCGTTCACCACCTCGGGATGCCACACGTTGTGCAGCGAATCCACCGTCAGGCGCGTTTCGGCCTGCGAGAAGAAGTACCAGTCGCGGTTGTTGTCGTGCCCCGTGTAGTGGTGATACAGCTCCGGGGGCGACGTGCCCTCGGCGGGGGTGCCGAGCGTGGAGCGGTACCAGTTGCCGACGATGTCCACCCCGTCGGGGTTGAGCGAGGGAACGAGGATGACGAGCGTCGACGCGCGGATCGCCCGCGCCTCGGCGCCTTCGTCCGTCGCGAGGCGGTGCGCGAGGTCGAGCGGCGTGAGGATGCCGCCCACCTCGGTCGAGTGGATGCTCGACGTGACGAGCACGACGACCTTGCCGCTGGCGACGAGACGCTGCGTCTCGCCCGGGGTCCGCAGCCGCGCGTCGGCGAGCCGGCGCTGGATCTCGCGCAGGCGCGGCAGGTTGGCGAGCGTCGCCGAGTCGCCGATGAAGGCGGCGACGAAGGGCCGGCCGAGCGTCGTGCGACCGAGGGTGCGGAGGGTGACGCGCGGGCTGGCCGCATCGAGCGCGGTGAAATACGCGACGACGTCCTTCCACGCGGGAAGCTTGCGATCGGTGCCCGGCTCGAAGCCGATGACCGACGCGGGTGTCGGCGGCCTGCGCTGCGCGTGGAGCGTCGCGACGGGGAGCGCGAGCGCGAGCGACGTGGCCGCGAGCGCGGCGGAGCGGCGGAACGGGAAGGACATCGTGTGGCGGGCGGGAGACGGAGAGCGCGGCACGCGCGCGAGGTCCCGAAGGATGCGCGGCGACACGCCGCGCTTCAAGCGGCGCTAGTGGCCGCGGAGGCGCTTCGCCTCGTAGCGAAGCCTGGCGAGCGCGAGCAGCGCGGAGTCGATCTTCTTCATGAGCGTGGCGCGGCGGCTCTCCAGCTCGCGCAGCGTCGCGCGCTGCCGCTCGAGCAGCTCGATCTGGCGCGCTCGCCGCTCGTTGTCCGGCTCCGCGTTCGCCGCGGCGAGGCGCTGCTCGACGACCGCCACCATGCGCGGGGCGAGCGCGCTGTCGAGGTGGTGCAGCGTCGGAGCGAGGGTCAACACGCGCTCGAGCAGCTCGTCGGCGGTGGGAAGAAGGTCGGGAACGCCGAGCGTGGTCAGCGGGTCGCGTGACCCGCGGAGCGCGGCCACCGCGTCGCGGTCGGCCTGCGCCTGGCGCACCGCGTCACCCCACCGGCCGGCGAGCGTTTCGGCGCCCACGGTCGCGGCGAGGTCGCGTGCCCCCGCGCCGGTCATCAGCGGTCCGTCGCCGGACGCGCCGAGGAGCCGGTGAGACGGGCGACGTCGTCGTTCGCCGAGACGGCGTAGTCGACCTCGCGGGCGAGGCTGAGCGCCTCGAGCGCGAGCGAGGTGACCTGCGCGTGCGACTGTGCCCCGGCGCGAAGACGCAGCACGTCGAAGCGCATGCTCTGCAGCGCGAGGGCGCAGCTCTCGATGCGCGCCGCCATCTGGTCGCGTCGCGCGGCGAGGTCGCTCAACGCGCGGCGCTGCCGGCGAAGGGAGGCGAGCCGGCGCACACGCTCCTCGCTTCGCGCCCGGTCGAGCGGGTTCGCCTCACCCTCGAGCCGGGCGATCTCCGCGTCGACCGCGGCGAGCTGGCCCTGCGGCATGTTCCGCTCGATGTCGGCGAGGGAGATGCTCAGGGTGCGCACGCGATCGAGGAGCGCGTCGGCCGAGGGCACGACGTTGGCCACGAGCGACCGGTCGGCGGTCGGCATCGAGTCGATGAGACGCTTGATCTCGTCGCGGTCGATCTGCGCCTGCGCGAGCGCCGAGTCGCGCGGCGCAGCCTGGGACCCTGTATCACGTCCCGCGTTAGGCAGCGGACTCCACGCGTTGCCCATCCCCGGCCGGGCGCCGGTCTGCCCCGGAAGGGGCGAGCGCACCGTGATCGGCGGCAGGCCGCGCTGCGCGTCACGCCGCGCCAGCCGCCGCGCCTCGCGGGCGTCGCGGTTGGCGAGCCGGCGGGCCATGCGCTTCTCGCTGTTGAACACCGACTGCGCGGACTCCACCCAGTCGCCGAGCAGGTCCACGAACTCGCGTTCCGGCGGCTGACGCAGCAGGTCGCGCCAGCTGTAACCCCGTCCCATGAGCCCCGTGAACCGCCAGGCGATCCCCATCGCCCAGAACCCGGAGATCATCAGCCAGGGGAACCTGGGGATGAACATCCCCATGACGAAGAACCCGAGGCTGGCGTACGCCCACTTCCGTATCCGGTTGCGAAAGCCGACGATCTCCGGGGCGTACCAGCGGGCCAGCGTTTCCTGGCTCGGTTGTCCGATCTGACCGCTGATCGGCGCGGGAAGCGGCGGCGGCGGGGGCAGCATCGAGTTCCCCGCGCCGGCCGTCGCCGTCTCGGTGCGGGGCGGTCGCGCGACCGGCGCGCCATCGAGCGCGGCGACGAGCGACGTGGCGCTGGGGAGCCGGTTCGCCGGGTCCTTCTCGAGCAGCACCATGATGATGCGCTCCAGCTCCTCCGGCACGTCGGAGCGCTTGGCGCGCACCGGCTGCGGACGCTCCGTCAGGTGCTTCACGAGCATCGCCGGGGTGCTCGACGCGGCGAAGGGCGGCGCGCCGGTGAGCATCTGGTAGGCGACGACACCCAGCGCGTAAAGGTCGCTGCGCCCGTCGATCTCGCGCTCACCCGCGGCCTGTTCCGGCGACATGTAGGCCGGAGTGCCGATCGCCATCCCGGTCGCCGTCAGCCGCGAGCCGTCGGTGTCGCTCACCGCGCGCGCGATGCCGAAGTCGGTCACCATCGCCCGACCGGTCTCGCGGTCGAGCAGGATGTTGTCCGGCTTGATGTCGCGGTGGATGACGCTGCGCGAATGGGCGTAGGACAGTGCGTCCGAGACCTCGCGCAGGATGCGGCGTGTCTCGGGAATCGGCAGTCGCCCCTTGTCGTGCAGCTCACGCGCGAGGTTGTTCCCGGCGACGTACGCCATGACGAAGAAGACGAGATTCTCGATCTCGTCGACGGCGTAGATGGGAACGATGTTCGGATGACTGAGCTGCGCCGCGGTCTCCGCCTCGCGCAGGAACCGTGAACGGATGTCCGAGCGGAAGGCGAGCTCCGGTGGCAGCAGCTTCACCGCCACCGTGCGCTTCAGGCGCTTGTCGCGGGCACAATACACGATGCCCATGCCCCCACGCCCCAACTCCTGCTCGATCTCGTAGTGCGATCCGAGCACTCTCGAGACGTGTGCGCGCAGCTCTGCGTCAGGCGTCGACGCGACGGGGTCGGTCACTCTGCAGGTTCCACGGAGGGGGAGGGGGTTGTCTCCACATAGTAGCACCGCCCCGGCCGCCTGAAAAGACGACCGCGGGCGTATTCAGCCCCGGAATCGGCGCGGGGCGATGCACCGCCGATGCGGCAGCGCGAGGCCTCACGTCGCGTCAGGACGGCTGAGACGACGCGCACATCGCTGCCGGGCTGGCGCGTGTCCAATGGGTGTAAAAATGAAGGAACGAGCGTGCGCACTGCGGTGCTCAGGTAAGGTAGAGTGCGTATTGCTCTCCCGCGATCGTGGGATGCATGGTCTGCGTTGTGCGGACCAGCAGAGGCTCCGGTCGCGACGACGCGGTCACACCCAAGGACGACATCATGGCCAATCGACAGACCCTCCCCGTTCTGCCGCTTCGCGGAACGGTGATCTTTCCGGGACTCACCGCACCGATCGCCGCGGGGCGCCCGGGTACACTGCGGGCGATCGAGAGCGCGCTGAAGGGCGACCGCCTCGTCTTCGCCGTCGCACAGAAGGACAACACCGACGAGCCGACGCCCGAGATCCTGTACTCGATGGGCGTGATCGCGCGCATCGGCCAGGTGCAGCGCGGGCTCGGTGGCGTGCAGCTCCTCCTCCAGGGAGAGCAGCGCGCGACCGCGCTCCAGTACGGGCACGGCGACGGCTTCATGAACGCCGTCGTGATGCCGGTCGACGAGCTCGGGCCACTCAACGAGCAGGACCCGGCGTTCACCGCGCTCCACAAGGAGACGCGTGAGCGCGCCGCGGAGCTCGGCGAGCGGCGAGGCCTGCCCGAGGAAGTCGTGCATCAGGTCCTCGACTCGGTCACGGAGCCGGGACGCTTCACGGATCTCGTCGCCGGCTACATCGACCTCGCGGTGCCGGAGCGTCAGGGACTGCTCGAGACGCTGAGCGTCGAGGAGCGGATGCGCCGCGTGCTCGTGCACGTGCAGCGGCAGATCGGGATGCTCGAGGCGCAGGAGGAGATCAAGTCGCAGGTCCAGGAGGAGCTGGGCGAGCGGCAGCGCGAGATGTACCTCCGCGAGCAGCTCAAGGCGATCCAGAAGGAGCTCGGCGACGATGACCAGTCGCGCGAGGTGACGGAGCTGCGCGACAAGCTCGCGAAGCTCCCGCTGAGCAACGAGGCGCGGGCCGAAGTCGAGCGCGAGCTCGGGCGGCTGGAGCGTTCCGGCCGCGAGAGCATGGAGGCGCAGGTCATGCGCACCTACCTCGAGTGGATCGCCGAGCTGCCGTGGGGGAACCGCTCCGACGACAACCTCGACCTGCACCGCGCGCAGACCGTTCTCGACGACGACCACTACGGGCTTCCCGACGTGAAGGATCGCGTCCTCGAGTTCCTCGCGGTGCGCCAGCTGCGCGCGAAGGAGCTGGCGGAGGAAGTCGAGCAGAAGGGCGAGACGTCGGCGGCGAAGCTCCAGATCGACCGCGACACGGCGAACCCCTCGCTCGGCGAGGGCGCGGACCACGCGATCACCGACCAGAAGGAGGCGAAGGCCCGCGCGATGGCGAAGGGTCCGATTCTCCTGTTCGTCGGACCGCCGGGCGTCGGCAAGACCTCGATCGCGCAGTCGATCGCCCGGTCGTTAGGCAGGGAGTACGTGCGCGTCGCCCTCGGCGGCGTGCGCGACGAGGCGGACATCCGCGGGCACCGCCGCACCTACGTCGGCGCGATGCCCGGCCGGATCATCCAGGGGATGAAGCAGGCGGGGACGAAGAACCCCGTCTTCCT
>DATAIN010000266.1:0-4744 GCA_036262635.1 Gemmatimonadaceae bacterium
GTCCGCGCGCGCCGCCGCGCCCCGCGCTGCCCCGTCTCCCGCGAGCACCAGACGACCGATGACCGCTCCCGCCAGCACCGCGCAGTCCTCCCCCGTCACGTACGAAGTCGCGGACCGCATCGCGACGATCACCGTCGCGCGACCGGACAAGCTCAACGCGCTGGACAGGGCGACGATCACCGCGCTCGGCGAGTCGATCGATCGCGCCCGCGCGAGCGCGGACGTCGGCGGCGTTATTCTCACCGGCGCCGGCCGCGCGTTCGTCGCCGGAGCGGACATCTCGCAGTTCCCGACGCTCACCGAGAAGGAAGCGCGCGAGGTCGCGCTGCACGGCCAGACCGTGTTCCGGCGCTTCGAGACGTCGCCGAAGCCGGTGATCGCCGCGATCAACGGCTTCGCGTTAGGCGGGGGCTGCGAGCTCGCCCTCGCCTGCCACGTGCGCATCGCCTCCGACGCGGCGAAGCTCGGCCAGCCCGAGGTGAAGCTCGGGATCATCCCGGGCTACGGCGGCACGCAGCGGCTGCCGCGCCTCGTCGGCAAGGGACGCGCGCTGCAGCTCATCCTCACCGGGGAGACCATCGACGCGCAGGAGGCGCTGCGGATCGGTCTCGTGAACGCGGTCGTTCCCGGCGCCGAGCTGATGACGGCCGCGCGCAGGATGCTCGGCCAGATGCTCGCGAACGGCCCGGCGGCGCTCGCGCTGGCGATCGCCACGGTCGATCGCGGCCTCGACCTCCCGCTCGAGGAGGCGATCGCGCTCGAAGCGGACAACTTCGGCAGATGCGCCAACACGGAGGACATGCGCGAGGGCGCGCGTGCCTTCCTCGCGAAGCGCGCGCCGAACTTCACCGGCCGGTAGGAGAGCGTGCGCCTCGCGCGGCTCGCGGTGCGCGACTTCCGGAATCTCGAGCGGGTCGAGGTGGAGATCCCGCCCGAAGGGATGGTCGTCGTCGGCGAGAACGGGCACGGCAAGACGAACCTGCTCGAGGCCGCGTACTATCTGCAGCTGCTGCGCTCGGCGCGCGGCGCGCGTGACGTGGACCTCGTGCGCTTCGGCTCGCCCGCCTTTCACGTGGCGGCCGAGACGAGCGGCGCGCGCGGGTCGCACGGGATCGGCGTCGGGTTCGAGCGGGCGACGAAGCGGAAGCGCGTCACCCTCGACGGCAGCGAGCCGCCGCGCCTCTCCGACGCGTTAGGCGCGCTGCCGGCGGTCCTCTGCTCGCCGCGCGACGCGGCGCTCGTTTCCGGAAGCCCGAGCGAGCGCCGCCGGTATCTCGACGTCGTCCTCGCGCTCACGTCGCGACCATACCTCGCGGCGCTGCAGTCGTATCGGGGTGCCCTCGCCCGGCGGAACGCGGCGCTGCGCGACGGCATCCGCTCGACGCGCGACGAGGCCCGGGTCGCCGTGTGGGAGCCCGCCCTCGCCGAGCATGGGGCGCGGATCTGGAGCGCGCGCGTCGCCTGGGTGCGCGCGCACGAGGCGCGCTTCGCGTCGGTCGCCGAGGCGATCGGCGAGCGTGGCGTGGCACGGATGCGCTACGCGACGTCGCTCGAGCCGGGCGAACAGGAGGTCGAGTCCGCGCTCGCGCACGCGCTCGCGGCGAAGCGCGCACTGGACCTGCGGCGCGGGCTCACGCACGCGGGTCCGCATCGCGACGATCTCGAGCTGACGCTCGACGGGCGCGAGCTGCGGACCTTCGGCTCGGCGGGACAGCAGCGCACCGCGGCGATCGCGCTGCGCGTCCTCGAGCAGGAGACGCTGCGTCAGGAGCGCGACAGCTCGCCGCTCCTTCTGCTCGACGATCCGTTCGCCGAGCTGGATGCGCGTCGCTCGGCGCGGATCCTCGAGCTGTTCGCCGGCGAGGGCGCCGGGCAGACGATCCTCGCCGTCCCGCGCGAGACCGACATTCCGCCGAGCCTGACGCGGCTCGCGCGGTGGCGCGTGCAGCACGGCGCGCTGTCGCCGTGGATCCGCGCGGGGGCCGCATGACGCGGCGCGAGCGGCGGAAGCCGGACGAGAAGCAGCACAAGACCGCGTCGATCGGCGAGGCGCTGGCCAGCTATCTGACGCAGAGCGGGCTCGCCCCGCGCGTCGAGCAGGCGGCGGTGATTCCCGAATGGGAGACACTGGTCGGCCCGCAGATCGCGGCGGTGACGACTCCGCTGTCGGTCACGCCTGACGGCCTGCTCTTCGTCGCCGTGACGACGCACGGCTGGATGACCGAGCTATCCCTGCTCGAGCCGGAGCTGCTGAGGCAGCTCAACACCAAGCCCGGCCGCCAACCGGTCGCCCGGATCCGCTGGCTGCTCCGCCGGTGAATCGGGCCCCCTTGCTCTTTTCTCACTCCTCATTATCTTAGTAGTGAGATATGTCGACGCCCACCTCCGCCCGCCGCGCCAAGTCCGCGCCTCGCACCGCCCGACCGGGAACGGCCCACGCGCCGGTACCGGTGGACGAGCGGTTCGCGGAGGACCTGAAGCTCTGGGTCGTTCTCTCGCGTGCGTACGCGGCGATCGCCCGGCGGAGCGAGGCGGACATCGCGCGGCACGAGCTGTCGAGCGCGGAGTTCGGGATCCTCGAGGCGCTCTACCACAAGGGTCCGCTGCTCCTCGGCGAGATCCAGCGGCGGATCCTCGTCTCGAGCGGCGGGATCACCTTCCTCGTCGATCGGCTGGCGGAGAAGGGGCTCGTCGCGCGCGAGGCCTGCCCGAACGACCGGCGGGCGCGGTACGCGGTGCTCACGCCGGCGGGGCGGGCGCTGATGAAGCGCATCTTTCCCGCTCATGCCGAGGCCATCGCGAAGGCGCTCGGCGGGCTGACGCGCGACGAGCGGCGGGCGGCGACGCGACTGCTCCGCACGCTCGGGCGCGCCGCCGCCGAGGAGGATACGACAACGGGAACGGAGTGATCGACGCGGGCATTATATCTCAGTACAGAGATACTTAGCGCAGTACAACCATACTCATCAGGGAGAATCACACGATGGCCACCACGACCCAGCCCACCAGCACCACGACCTGGAACCTCGACGCGGCGCACAGCCTGGTCGAGTTCTCGGCGAAGCACATGATGATCACGACCGTGAAGGGGCGACTCCGCGACGTCACGGGCAGCATCCAGATCGACGACCAGCGCCCCGAGCGCTCGACCGTCGAGGTGTCCTTCAACGCGGCGAGCATCGACACGGGCGTCGCGCAGCGCGACCAGCACCTCGTCTCGGCGGACTTCCTCGATACGGCGAACTACCCGACGATCACCTTCAAGAGCACGCGCATCGAAGGCGCGCGCGCCGAGTCGGGCGAGGAGTTCACCGTCGTCGGCGACCTGACGATCCGCGGCACGACGCGTGAAGTGAAGCTGACGGCCACGTACGAAGGCCGCGGCCGGGATCCGTGGGGCGGCGAGCGCATCAGCTTCACCGCGAAGGGGAAGATCGATCGGCGCGAGTTCGGCCTGGTCTGGAACCAGACGCTCGAGACGGGCGGCATCCTCGTCAGCAACGAGATCAAGATCAACATCGAGGCGCAGGCGGTTCGCGCCTGAGGAGGAGACCATGGCCGGCATCACGGGGCTGCACCACGTCACCTGCATCGCGGGTGATCCGCAGGAGAACCTGGACTTCTACACGGGACTGCTCGGGATGCGGCTCGTGAAGAAGACGGTGAATCAGGACGTGCCGGGGACGTACCACCTGTTCTACGCCGACGGCGAAGGGCATGCGGGCACCGACCTCACGTTCTTCCCGTGGCCGGACATGGGCCCGGTGTCGCCCGGCGTGGGATTGGCGAGCGAAGTCGGGCTCGCCGTCCCCGCGGGCTCGCTGGAATACTGGGAGCACCGGCTGTCGCGAGCGGGTGTGGCGACCGAGCCGATCGTGATTCGCTTCGGCGAGCGCGCGCTTCCCTTCACCGACGTGCACGGGCTGCGGGTCGCACTGATCGAGACATCGGATGCGCGCGAGTTCTCGCCCTGGGCAGAGAGCCCGGTACCCGCCGAGCGTCAGGTGCTCGGATTGCACTCGATGCGCCTCGTCGAGCGTGACGTCGAGAGCACCGCCAACTTCGTCGTTCGAACGTTAGGCTTCACGGCGGTCGGCGAGGAGGATGGCTGGCATCGCTTCGCGATCATCGGGGGAGGCTCGGGACGCGTCGTGGACGTGCGGGCCGAGCCGCGTGAGGCGCGCGGCCGCTGGGGGGTCGGCGCGGTGCATCACGTCGCCTGGCGCGTGCCGGACGACCAGGCCGAGATGGAGGTGCGCGAGCGCGTGGACGAGGCGCGGCGGCGTCCGACTCCGGTGATCGACCGGTTCTGGTTCCGTTCCGTGTACTTCCTCGAGCCCGGCGGCGTGCTCTTCGAGCTCGCGACCGACGGCCCCGGCTTCGCGATCGACGAGTCGCCGGAGAGCCTTGGCGAGAGCCTGGTGCTGCCTCCCTGGCTCGAGCCGCGGCGGCGCGAGATCGAGGCGGGGTTGCCGGTGCTCCAGCTCCCGGTCGTGCGCGCCGAGTGACACCAGCGAGCGGCACGCGACACTCCCGTCGCGTCCGCTCGCAAGTCGTTGTAGATACGCGGGATAGAAGTCACCCGGAAGATTGATTTCCGGGCCCGGGGCGATTACATTTCTCAAGTTTCCCCCCGGGATTTTTTGGCTTTTATTCGGACAGCGTGGACATGGCGAAGAACGGCGGCAACGACGACGGGAAGAAGCAACCGACGGGCGGCTACGACGCGGGGCAGATCCAGGTT
>DATAIN010000267.1:0-6670 GCA_036262635.1 Gemmatimonadaceae bacterium
GCGCGCTCTCGCATGCATCGAGGCAGAGGGCGAGGCGGTCGGGGGTGTGGTCGCCCATGTGGCCGATGCGGAAGGTGGTCTCGCGCAGCTTGCCGTAGCCCGCGCCGATGACGAAGCCGCGCTCGCGCACCGCGGTGGCCATCGCGGGACCGGTGACGCCCGGCGGGAGCACGATCGCGGTCACCGTGAGCGAGCGCTCTCCCTCGGGAGCCAGCACGCGGAGCGGCAGGCCGGTACGGCTCGCGCACTCGTCCACCCAGCGCCACGTCTGCTCGGCCATCGCGCGATGGCGCGCCCAGCGCGCTTTCATCCCCTCCTTCGCGATGCGGGCGAGCTGCACGTCGAGCGCGTAGAACAGGGGGAGCGCCGGGGTGTTCGGCGTCTGGTTCTTCGCCGCGTACGCCTCGAACTCGACGAGGTCGAAGTACAGCCCGCGGTCGTGCGCGGCGCGCGCGCTCTGCATGTACGCGGCCGAGGCGACGCCGAGTGCGAGCCCGGGCGGAAGCGCGAGCGCTTTCTGCGAGCCGGTGAGCGCGAAGTCCATCTCCCACTCGTCGAAGAGGAGCGGGCTTCCCGCCGCGCCGGTGACGCTGTCGACCAGACAGAGCGCGCCCACCTCGCGACAGAGCCGCGTCGCCTCGCGCACGTCGCTCAGCGCGCCGGTGGAAGTCTCGGAGTGCACGATCGTCACCGCGGCGTACCGCTTCGCGGCCAGCCGGCGCGCGAGCTCACCGGGATCGACGGCGCGGCCGAGCGGGACCTCGAGCACGTCGGTGTCGCGCTCGCAGGCTCGCGCGATCTGTGCGAAGCGCTCGGAGAAGGCGCCGTTCACGACGGCGAGAATTCCCCCAGGCGGCGCGCAGCGCACGGATGCTTCCATCAGCCCCGTCGCCGAGGAGCTGCTGATGAGGATCGGACGTGTGGTGCGGAAGACGTCGCGCATCCCCTGCTGGAGCCGCGCGAAGAGCGCCTCGAAGTCCTTGCCGCGATGCGCGATCATCGGCCGCGTCATCGCGGCGAGCACCGAGGGATGAACCTCGGTCGGCCCGGGGAGGAAGAAGGTGCCGAAGGGTGTGCCGGTGGTCATCCGAGGACGATCGCCTCCAGTCGCGCGAACGAGTCGATGGTGAAATCTGCCTCGCGGACGACCGCGTCGCGACGGACGAAGCCCGTGTAGGCTCCGAACGCATCGACGACGGGGCGCATCGCGAGATCGGTCGCTCCGTCCCCGACCGCGAGCACGGGACCGGGGAGCGCGAGGGAGCGCACGACGTCGGCCTTGCCGCGCTGCGTCGCGAGGGGCGAGTCGCGCTCGAAGCCCATGTACTCGCCGTGCTCCTCGAAGTACACCGACACCGCGCGCAGCGTGTTGCCCTGGACGCCGAGGGTGAGGGCGAGCGGAACGATGGCCTCGCGGATCCCCCCGCTCACGACCACGATGCCGACCCCCGCGTCGCGCAGCCGGGCGACGGTCTCGCGCGCGCCGGGCGCCATCGCCTCGACGTAACGCCGGGAGAGCGCCTGCACCTCGCGCCGCGTCGGCCGGATCATCGACAGACGCTGGCCGTAGATCTCGTCGAGGGTGATCTCGCCGCGCATCGCCTGGTCGGTGAGGTCGGCGATGCGCTTCGCCGTGTCCGGGCCGCGCTGCGCGGCGAGCCAGTCGATCCCCTCGACGCCGGCGAGGGTGGAATCGACGTCGAGGACGACGCTGGCGAACTTCGGCGCGGTACCGCTCACAGGACGTTCCCCGGCGCGAGGATGCCGTGCGGGTCGAGCTCGTTCTTTATCGCCCGCATCGCCGACTGCTGCAGTGGCGAGAGCTGCAACGGCAGCCATTTCCGCTTCAACTTCCCGATGCCGTGCTCCGCGGCGACGGTGCCGCCCATCGCGATCACCGCGCGCAGCGTCTCCTCGACCACGCGCTCGATGCGCTTCACCTCGTCGGCGTCGGTGGCGATGAAGTTCTGGTGCGGATGACCGTTCCCGGCGTGGCCGTAGATCACCGCCTGCTCGACGTGCGCCTCGTCGGCCAGGCGACGCGCGGCGGCGATCGCCTCGTGCAGGCGGCGATAGGGAACCGCCCAGTCGGTCGAGACCTTTCGCCCGCCCTGTGGTCTGCAGCGCGCGCCGCGCTCGTTCATCGTCGCGGGGATGGCGTGCCGCGCCTCGCGCGCCTCGCGCAGCGCGACCTCGCCCTCGAGCACGCGCAGGTCGTCGCTGACCGCGCCGCACGACTCGGCCAGCTCGAGCCAGGTGTCGAGATCGGGCTCGCCGGAGCCCGCGTCCTCTGCGTAGACGAGGGCCGCGGTCCCGGCCGCGGCGAGGCGGTCGCCGTGCGCGCCGCCGGCGATCGCGAGCGCGAGCGTGTCGAGGTACTCGAGGCAGCGGGGCGCGAGCGCGGACTCGCGCGCCGCGACGACGAAGGCGAGCGCCTCCCGCTCGCTGCGAAACGGAATCGCCAGCCCGACGACGCGCTCGGGGAGGGGAAGCAGGGCGAGCTCCGCGGCGGTGACGATGCCTAACGTTCCCTCGCTGCCGACGAACCAGTCGATGGGATCGTGGGCGAGCGCATAGCCGACGGTGTTCTTCTCGAGCGGGTTGCGACGGAGCTCCACCGTCTCGCCCGAGGCGAGGACGACGGTCAGTGCACGCACGTGCGCCCGCGTCGCGCCGTAGCGCAGGGTGCGCGCGCCGGAGGCGTTGCAGGCGATCGCGCCGCCGACGGTGCACGACTCCTCGCTCGTCGGATCGGGGGCGAAGAGCAGTCCCTCGGCGGCGACTGCGCGCTTCACGTCGGCGACGAGCGCGCCGGCTTCGACGCGCACCGTGCGCGCGGCCGCGTCGACGTCGAGCACGCGATCCATCCCGCGCAGCGAGAGCAGCACGCCGCGGTCGGCGATGGAAGCGGCGGTGGTGCTGGTCTGGCCCCCGGCCGCGGTGATCGCGGTGCCGCTCGAGACGCACTCGCGGACGATGGCGACGGTCTCGGCGTGATCGGCGGGACGCGCGACGGCGTCGGGGACCATGCGCAGCCCCGAGGCATCCTGCGCGAAGCCCTCGCGGACGCCGGGGTCGCGCTCGAGCGCTCTGCTCACCGCGTCGCGATCACTGCGCGACGGTGCTGCCGAAGCGGACGATCGTCGCGGTGAGCACGTCCGGCAGCTCGAGCAGCTTCCTGCAGATCTCGGTGCTCACGGGCGGATCGACGGTGATCGCCGCGAGCGCCTCGCCACCCTGCGCGAGCCGCGCCTGGTGATACTCGGCGATGTTCACCTTCGCCTCGCCGAGCACCGTGCCGACGTGCCCGATGACGCCGGGGACGTCGTTGTTGGTGAGGACGATGAGCACCTCGCGCGGGGCGACGTCCACGTGGAAGCCGCCGATGCGCGTGAGCCGCCAGGCGGCGTCGCGCGGCGCGACACCCCCCACCGCAAGCTCCTGCATCCCGGCGGCGAGCGAGACCTCCACCGACGCGGGATGCGCGAGCTGCGAGCTCTCGGTCACCGCGATCTCGATCCCGCGCGAGCCAGCGAGCGCACGCGCGCTGATCATGTTGAGGCGTCCCGACTCGAGCACGCCCTCGAGCGCGCCGACGGCGGCGGCGGCGGCGAGCACCTCGCCCGCGCCCGCGAGATCGGGTCCATAGCGCACCGTCAGGCGCTGGACGGCGCGCACCCCCTGGCTGGCGAGGATGGCACGGGCCACGGTCGCCGCGCGCTGCGCGACGACGATCGCCGAGCGGAGCTCGCTCCAGTCGCGTCCCTCGGAGTTGGCGACGTTGATCGAGCGCGAGAGCTCGCCGCTGAGCAGCGCGTCGCGCACGGCGCGGCACGCCTCGACCGCGACGTTGTGCTGCGCCTCGGACGTCGACGCGCCGATGTGCGGGGTGAGGATGACGTTAGGCCGCCCGCGGAACTGATGCTCGCCGGTGAGCGGCTCCTTCACGTAGACGTCCAGGACCGCGCCGGCGAGCTTCCCGGAATCGAGCGCCGCGGCGAGCGCGTCGTCGGCGACGATCCCGCCGCGCGCGAGGTTGCAGACGACCGCGCCGGTGGGGAGCCGCGACAGCTCGCCGCGGCCGATCATCCCCGTCGTCTCCTCGGTGAGCGGGACGTGCACGGTGAGGATGTCCGATTCGCCGAGCAGCGCCTCGAGCGAGGGCGCGCGGCGGACGCGCAGCGACTGGAAGCGCGTGTCGGGGATATACGGATCGTACGCGACGACGTTCATCCCGAACGCGTGCGCGCGTGTCGCGACCTCGCCGCCGATGCGACCGAGGCCGACGATGCCGATCGTCCGCCCCTTGAGCTCCGTGCCGAGCAGCTGCGAGCGATCCCAGCGGCCGGCATGCATCGACTCGTTCGCGCGCGGGATGTGGCGGAAGAGCGAGATGAGCGATCCGAAGAACAGCTCGGCGACCGCGATGGTGTTGCCGGCGGGCGCGTTGATCACGGCGACGCCCAGCTCCGTCGCGACGTCGAGCGCGATGTTGTCGACGCCGACGCCGGCGCGTCCGACGACCTTCAGCCGCGTCGCGCGGCGGAGCAGCTCCTCGGAGACACGCGTCGCCGAGCGCCCGACGATCGCGTCGTAGTCGGCGATGCGCTCGTAGAGCTCCTCCTTCGGGAGCGTCGGCACCTCGTCGACGCGGAGCCGCGGCTCGCTGGCCAGCAATGCGACGCCATCGGCGTCGATGTCGTCGGTGACGAGCACGCGGTAGGTCATGTCGTGAAAGCTGGCGAGGGGGGGCAGGTGTCGCAACGGAGGAAGTGCGATGCGGGTGCAGTCGAACCAGCGATGCGGGGGGGCGGCTTGCGCCGCGATACGGCGATACGGGATGCGCAGATGCGGGAAACTGCCTCATTCGGAAAGGGCCGACTGCGGCGCTTTCAGCGCCGCGCGTCGGCCACTCCGATCAGGTTCTTTCACGTATCCCGTATCCCGAATCGCGGTCTCCCGCCGCAGGCGGACACCCCGCATCGCTGGTTCGCCTGCACCCGCATCGCAGTCTCGAAGAATCGCGCATCTCGACCATTCACCGCCCATGCCGCCGCAGCTCGACGAGCAGGCAGCGGTCCTGCACGACGTCGATCCCGGCGGCGGTGAGCTTCGCGGCGAAGGAGTCGTCGCGGATGCCGAGCTGCAGCCAGACCGACGATGGGCGTTTCGCGAGGATGTCGTCGAGGTGCATCGCGAGATCCTTCGGGCGGCGGAAGACGTTCACCATGTCGATCTTCCCCGGCACCTCGACGAGCTTGCGAAGCACGGGCGCGCCGAGGATCTCCTTCACCTCGGGATAGTAGACCGGCACCGGAATGATCTCGTAGCCGGCGCGCTGCGTGTACTCGGGGACGTAGTACGCGGGCTGCATCGTCTCGGCGACCTTGATGCCGAGCACCGCGACGCGATGCGTGCGCTCGAGGAGCGCGCCGATGTCGTCGTCGCGCTCGAGAATTCGTCCCGCGGTGGATGGCGTCGTCATGCAGCGAGGGCGATGCGAGGATCGCGCCGTGGTGAGCCGCGGAGAGCAGGGAGGGGTTGTGATGAGCCAGGGCTCCCAACGACCCCCCTCCACGCCGTCCACGGCTCCTGTTACAACACGCTGAAGTCCTGAATGACAGGAGCAGGGCGCCCCGGTTAGCTTTCCCTCCCACCGCCGGCGGCCGTCGCTGCCGCCGGCCGAACTTCAGGGAGAACGTCACGACATGCGGATGCTTGTGCTCGGGGCCGGGCTGCAGGGGTCGGCCTGCGCGTATGACCTGCTGCAGAACCCGGAGGTCCGCGAGGTGCGCCTGGCCGATCTCCGGGTCGATCATCTGGCCCCCTTTCTCGCTCCGTACTCGGGGAAGCGGCTGCTGCCGACACATCTCGACGTGCGCGATCGTGAGGCGGTGCGCGCGGTGATGCGCGAGAGCGACGCGGTGATGAGCGCGATCCCCTACTACTTCAACCTCGAGCTCGCGCGCGTCGCCGCGGAGGTCGGCGTCCACTTCTGCGACCTCGGCGGAAACACCGAGATCGTCTTCAAGCAGAAGCAGCTCGACGCGCAGGCGAAGGCGAAGAACGTGACGATCGTTCCCGACTGCGGGCTCGCGCCCGGGATGGTGAACATCCTCGCACAGCACGGCATCGACCAGCTCGACAAGACGACGGCCGTGCGCATCTACGTCGGCGGACTGCCACAGAACCCCGAGCCGCCGCTCAACTACCAGATCGTGTACTCGCTCGAGGGGGTGCTCGACTACTACACGACGCTGTCGTGGGTGGTGCGCGACGGGAAGCCGACGCAGGTGAAGGCGCTCTCCGAGCGCGTCCCGGTGAAGTTCCCGGCGCCGGTCGGCGAGCTCGAGGCGTTTCATACCGCCGGGGGACTGTCCACCATGGCGTGGCGCTACGAGGGGAAGATTCCGACGATGGAGTACAAGACGCTTCGTTATCCCGGGCACGCACAGATCGTGGAGGCGATCCGCGAGCTCGGTCTGCTCGACACCAACCCGGTCGAGGTGAAGGGGGTGTCGGTGATTCCGCGCGACGTCTTCATCAAGGTCGTCGGTCCGCGGCTCACGAAGCCGAAGGGAAGGGATCTCGTCGCGCTGCGTGTGACGGTCGAAGGCACCGAGAAGGGAAAGTCGAAGAAGACGACCTTCGAGCTGCTGGACTACTTCGA
>DATAIN010000268.1:0-3030 GCA_036262635.1 Gemmatimonadaceae bacterium
CATCGGGAGCCCTTCCGCGCGACGGGCAACAGCACGAGCTTTTGGCTGGCGGATTTCGCTTCCACTCAGAGCAACTTGCCCCACGAAGCCCGATGCCAGCCGAATTCCGCTTCGACGACGGCGCCGCATACGACCGCTACATGGGAGCCTGGAGCCGCCTCGTCGGGGCGAGCTTCCTCGACTGGCTCGCGCCGCCGCGCGGGCTCCGCTGGCTCGACGTCGGCTGCGGCAATGGCGCGTTCACGATGATGATCGCCGAGCGCTGCGCGCCGTCGATGATCCACGGGATCGATCCGTCGGAGGGGCAGCTCGCCTTCGCGCGGACGCAGCTCCCGGCGACGCTCGCGCGCTTCGAGCGGGGGGACGCGATGGCGCTCCCCTTCGGCGACGACAGCATGGACGTCGCGGTGATGCCGCTCGTGATCTTCTTCGTGCCGGAACCGGCAGTGGGGGTCGCCGAGATGGCGCGCGTCGTCCGCGCGGGCGGGATCGTCTGCGCGTACGCGTGGGACATGCCCGGACGCGGCTTCCCCTACGCGGCGGTGAACGACGTGCTGCGCGAGACGGGGATCCGGTCGCCGAAGGAGGCGAACCCCGACGCGTCGCGGCTCGACCGGATGCGCGAGCTGTGGACGGGCGCGGGACTCGAGGATGTCGAGACGCGCGAGATCACCGTCGTGCGCAGCTTCGCCGGCTTCGACGATTACTGGGAGATCATCCTCGGCGGCCCGAGCGCCGGACAGTTCCTGCGCGCATTCTCGGCGGAGGAGCGCGATCGGTTCCAGGCGCGGCTGCGCGAGCGTCTCGGGCTCGGCGATTCACGCGCCCCGTTCACGGTGAGCGCGTCGGCGAACGCGGTGCGGGGGCGCGCGAGGTAGGGCCGCGCCCATCCCGGGGGCCGAGATTGACAGCACCTCCCGGGATGGTATCGTCTCGATGTCGCTCCGCTTCTCCGGCGGCGATGGCGAACGCGTTAGGCAGGCGGAGCAGAGGCCCCGATGCACACATCCCTTCTCGATGTCCGCGCTGCACGCCTCATCGCGAGCGTGCTCCTTCTCGCCTGTGCGCACTCCGGTCCGCGCCTGACCTCCACGCGCGCCGGGGCCCCGCCCTCGCCTCGCGGCCAGTGGGAGGGCGAGCTGCGCTTCGCCGGTGACATGCCCCTGTACGTGGTGGTCGCGATCGACAGCGGCGCGGGCGGATGGCGGGGGACGCTGGCCTCTTCGGCGGTCGGCCGCGAGCCGATCGCCTTCACCTCCGTCGTCGCCAACCGCGATTCCGTTGCCCTCCAACTCCCGCCGTCCGCGCAGAGCTTCCTGCTGCGGGCCGCGGTCGCGCCCGATGGTGAGCGGCTCGACGGGGTGGCAGAAGGGCCGGCGACAGGGATCTTCCGCGCCGGGCGCGTTGGGAGCGCGGCCGCGGCGACGATCGCCGCCGACGCGAAGCGCCTGGACGCGTCGCGCCGGCTCGCGATGACGCTGGTCGACACGGCCCCCGCCACGCCGCGCCCCGATCCCGACTCGGCCAGGCTCGTGACGAGCGACATCCCGCTCTTCTGGGCCACGGTCGACGCGGCTCCCGCGGACAGCCTCGGCGCATACCTGCAGCGCCGCTACCTCGAGCGCGGAAGCATCGGTGTCCGCGATTTCATCCCCGGTCGGATTCTCAGCGCCGAGGATCTCGCCGCGTACGTCGCGACGCACCGCGCGCAGTACGACTCGTCGCGTGCGGCGAACCTCGACATCACGCGCGCCGACTCGGCGATCCGGAGCGCCTTCCGGCGGCTGAAGCAGCTTTATCCGGCCGCGGTGTTCCCCGACGTCTACTTCGTCGTCGGCCGATTCAACTCCGGCGGCACCGCGTCCTCCCACGGGCTCCTCATCGGCGCCGAGAAGTACCGGGATCCGATGGCGCTGCCGGCGATCGTGTCGCACGAGCTGATCCACTATCAGCAGCACTGCGACGCGCCGACGCTGCTCGAGCACGCATTCATGGAGGGAAGCGCCGACTTCGTCGGGGAGCTGATCTCGGGCACGCAGATCAACAACGCGGCGCGCCAGTACGGGCTGGCGCACGAGCGCGAGCTCTGGCGCGAGTTCGTCCCGCACTTCGCCGACACGACGTATTATCCCTGGATGTACGGGCGACCCGCGGACGGCCGGCCTAACGATCTCGGATACTTCATCGGCTACCGGATCGCGCAGGCGTACTACCAGCGCGCGAGCGACAAGCCGCGGGCGGTGCGCGACATCATCACCGCGTGCGGGAGCGGGATCCGCGAGCTGCTGGGGAAGAGCGGGTACGAGCCGTGAGACTCGGATCGCTCACCCCCAGCGCTGATTCCTCCGCCTCGGCTGCGCGAGCGGCTGGGGATCGGCGACTCGCGCGCGCCGATCACGGTGAGCGGCGTCTCGCCTCTCCTTGTGGATCAGTCGGCGCGCAGAACTTCGGCGGGGGCCAGGTTGGCAGCGCGTCCCGCGGGCACGAGCGTCGCCAGTGTGATGACGACGCCGAGCAAGGCCGCCACGGCGCCGAGCGTGACGAGATCCGTGGTACGCACGCCATACAGGAGCGAACCCAGCACGCGGCCAAGCGCGATGGATGTGGCCAGGCCGGTCGCGAGCCCGATCGCGCCTAACGTCAGGCCGCGTCGCAGCACGAGCGCGAACAGGGAAAGGCGCGTCGCCCCGAGCGCCGCGCGGATGCCCATCTCGCGAGCTCGGCGCGCGACGGTGTAGGCGATCACTCCGTACAACCCGAATGCGGCGAGCAGAGTCGCGACGAGCGCGAACCCGCCAAGCAACAGGAGGAGATAGCGGCGCATGTATACCGCCGGCGTCCGCGCGACGCGCTGCCGCATCGTCTCCGCTTCGTAGACGGGCAGCGTCGGATCGAGCGCATGCACCTCGCGCCGCATCGACGGAAGGAGGGCGGAAGGATCGCCGGCGGCGCTCACCGCGATCGTCATCCGGTTCTCTGGCGACTGCAGATGCGAGCGGTAGATGATCGGCGTCGCCGGCGCGTCGAGGG
>DATAIN010000269.1:0-3242 GCA_036262635.1 Gemmatimonadaceae bacterium
CCTTTAGCCGTTAGCGTTGAGCGCTGCGGTAGAACTGCGCGGAGGGGAACGACGACGGCGGCCGGAGGGATACCCCCCGGCCGCCGTCTCTCGACGCTAACGGCTAATGGCTAACGGCTAATCGCTGACGGCTGCTACTTCGTTACCGGCTTCCCCGTCTCGTCCACCACGACCACCGGCCCGAGGCCCGCGGCGCGGAGGCCGGCTTCGATCTGCTTGCGGTCGCCGACGACGACGATCGCGGCGTGTGACGGGTCGACGTACTTCTTCGCCGCGGCGTTGGCCTGGGCGGCCGTCACGCCGCGATAGCGCGCGCTCAGCGTGTTGTAGTAGTTGAGCGGCAGGCCTTCACGGAGCACGTTCACTCCCGCGCTCGCGATCTGGTCGACCGTCTCGAAGCTCAGCGGCAGTGACTTCACCGCGCTGGACCGCGCGAAGGTGACTTCCTCGGTGGTGAGCGGACGCGTGCCGCGGATCTCGCGCAGCTCGCGCACCATCTCGACGAGCGCGCTGTCGGTCTTCGGCGTCTGCACCTGGCTCGTCGCGTAGTACTCGCCCAGCTGCGGGGTGAGCCGGTAGCTGAAGATCGAGCCCGCGCCGTACGTGAAGCTGTGCGTCTCGCGCAGGTTCAGATTGAGACGGCTGCTGAAGGCGCCGCCGAGCGCGGTGTTCATCACGTCGATCGCATAGTAGTCCGGCGTGTTGCGCGCCGGCCCCACGCCGCCGACGACGAGCACGCTCTGCGTCGAGTTCGGACGATCGTAGAGATAGATCGTGCCCGGCGCGGCGCCCTTCGCCTTCGGGATGGTGTAGCGCGCCTTGAAGCCGCCGGCGGGCCACTTCCCGAACGCCTTCTCGATCATCGCCACCGCGGCGGCCGGCGTAACGTCGCCGGAGACGACGAACTTCACGTTCTGCGGGCGATAGTAGCGGCCGTGGAACGCCACGAGATCGTCGCGCGTGATCGCGTTGAGTGACGCCTCGCTGATCGCGCGCTCGTACGGGTGCCCCGATCCCCACACCGTGTTCATGAAGACACGGCGCGCGAGATACGACGGCTGGTCCATATTGCGCTTCAGCGTCGCGAGATTGTTCTGCCGCAGCCGCTCGAGCGACGCCGCCGGGAAGGCGGGGTGCAGGAGCATGTCGGCGAGGAGCACCATCGACGAATCGACGTTCGCCGTGATGGTGGTGAAGCCGGTCGGCGTCACGCGGTTCCCGAGATCGGCGAACGCTTCCGCGAGCTGATCCGCGGTGCGCGTCGTCGTGCCCTCGGCGAGCATCGCGGCGGTGAGCGCAGAGACGCCTTCCTTGCCCGCCGGGTCGAGCGTCGGCGCGGCGTCGACGACGACGCGCACCGCTACGACGGGGAGCTCATGCTGCTCGAGCACGGCGACCTTGATGCCGTTCTTCAGCGCGCGCATCTGGATCGCGGGGATGCGCAGCGCGACCGGGGCCGCGCTCGCCGGCTTCTTCGTGCGGTCGATCCCCTGCCCCTGCGACACGCGCGCCGCGCAGGAAAGGAACAGCCCGACCGTGAACGCCAGGAAGGCGCGCTGCCAGAATTCGGAGTTGATCTTCTTCATGGCTTACTTGCCCGAGGGAGCAGCGGCTCCCGGAGTGACGTTCGTGGAGGGGAGCTGCGGATTGGCGATCAGGTCGGTCTTCCCGGCGGGCACCATGCTCAGCACGATGTGGCCGCCGCTCAGGTACTTCTGCGCGACGCGGTGGATGTCCTCCGGCGTCAGCGAGCGGAACTCGTCGAGCTCGCGGACGAAGTGCCGCGGGTCGCCGTAGTACGTCTGCCCGTCGAGGAGCTGCTCCGCCTTGTCGAGCACCGACTGCAGGCCGGTGATCGTCCCGACGCTCACGAAGTTCTTGCTGCGCTGCAGCTCGCGCGCTTCGGGCGCGGTGGCGATCATCGAGGCCACCACGCTGTCGACGAGCGTCTCGATCTGGGTCAGCGACGCGGTGGGACGCGGCGTCACCGAGATGTAGAACTCACCGGCGTTCTCGTCGGAGCCGGCGTATGCCAGCACGTTCGTCGCGAGCTGCCGGTCGTACACGAGAAGCTTGCTCAGGCGGGCGGTGCGGTCGCGGGTGAGCACGGACGCGAGCCCGCGGAGCGCGAAGGCGTCCGGGTTGTCGTTCCCGACCGTCGGCCAGACGAAGCTGATCTGCGGCAGACGCGCCTTCGCGTCCTCGAGGACGATGCGCTTGTTGGCGCTGAGCGTCGTCGCCGGAACCGTCGGCCGCGTGATCGCGGGACCCGACGGCAGCGAACCGAAGTACTTCTCGACCCACGCCTTCGCCTTCGCGCTGTCGAAGTCCCCGACGATGGCGAGCGTCGCGTTGTTCGGCGCGTAGTACGTGCGGAAGAAATCCTTCACGTCGTCGAGCGACGCTGCCGAGAGGTCCGCCATCGAGCCGATCACCGGCCACGAGTACGGGTGCGTGCTCGGATAGAGCGTCGCCGAGATGATCTCGAACTGCGAGCCGAAGGGCTGATTGTCGACGCGCTGGCGACGCTCGTTCTTCACGACGTCGCGCTGCCCATCGAGCTTCTTCTGCGTGAGAACGGGGAGCAGATAGCCCATCCGATCCGACTCGAGCCAGAGCGCGGTCTCGAGCTCGCTGCTCGGCAGCACTTCGTAGTAGTTGGTGCGGTCGGTGTTCGTCGAGCCGTTGATGTTGCCGCCCGCCTCCTCGACGAGCTTGAAGTGCTGCTCCTCGGCGACGTGCTCCGAGCCCTGGAACATCATGTGCTCGAAGAGGTGCGCGAAGCCGGTGCGGCCGGCCTTCTCGTTCTTCGAGCCGACGTGATACCAGAGGTCCACCGCGACCACCGGGGCGGACTTGTCCGAGGAGAGCAGAACGGTGAGGCCGTTCGGCAGGGTGTACCGCTCGACGTCGATCTTCGGCGTCGCCATCGCGGCCGACTGTGCGCGCGCCGCCAGCGGCGCGAGCGCGACCAGGGCGAGCGCGCCCACGACGAATCGCGAGCGTGCGAGGGGGGGCATGTGCATTCCGGTCCGGGCGTGCGTTTGGGGGGAGATGAGAGACGCGGACGTACTCAGACCCGAGAAAGCCGCGCACGGTTCCGGCGCGGTTCCGACTCACCGACTCGGGTCCACATCTGACGAGTCGAGGCCCCCCCTCGTTACTCGATCTGGGTCGCGAAATGAGGGGCAGGACGAGGAGCAGAACGAGGGGCAGGGTGAGGGTTGGAAATGTGGAAGATG
>DATAIN010000270.1:0-7599 GCA_036262635.1 Gemmatimonadaceae bacterium
TCGCTCGCGCGACGCTGGCTTCGGCTGCGACTGGGAGCCGGCGCACTGCGGCCACTCGCCCGGCGCGCAGCTGCACCAGCTCCACTCGATCGGCGAGACGGAGCGCGACGGACTTTCCGTCTTCCACTCCCCCATCGGACGCGGCCGCGGCCCACGCGCTGTACGCCGAGGTGAGCCGCGCGACCGCGAACCCGTTCGCGCGCGCCGCGAGGGCGATCGCGTCGAGCACGCCGCGTCGCGTCGCGATGGCGATGAAGGGCGAGCGATGCCTCGCGCCGGTGCCTTCGACCGCGATGTCGAACGGCATCCCGTCGGCCACGGGGAAGTAGCGCGATGCCGCGCGGCTCAGCACACGCGCCGCATCGTCGGCGTCGACCCCGGGGAGCTCGACCATGCGCATCTCGGCGAGCGCGGGGAGGAGCGCCACCGCGAGCGTGTGCCTGACGCTGCCGGTGCGGAGGCCGGCACGCAGCGCGCCTAACGCTCCGCCGAGGTCGGGAGAAATCGCCTCCCCCGGACCTGGCGGAGCGAGCGGCCAGCGGCGTGGCGCGCGCTCGCCCGGGATCACCGCGACGAGCTCGTCGCTTCCGAGCGCGATCCCGACCAGCGGATCGCGGCGCCGGATCCGTAGACGCGTCATGGGAGGACCCTCTGCCACACCACGCGATCCTCCGCGTTGCGGGAGATCAGCGCCTCCACTCGCACCATCGTTCCGCCGCCCGGCCGCCAGCCGTCGCTCGTCACGAGCAGCTCGCGCGTCTCGAGCGTGACGACGTTGCGCAGCAGCGGCATCGCCGCCCGCAGCTGCTGGCGTGCCCCGGGGGACAACCGATCGCCCAGCCGCATGATGTCGGTGATGCGGCGACCCGCCGCTCTCTCGCGCAGAATATACCCGACCGTCTCCACCGTCATTCCCGGTAGCGCGAGGAGCACCGGGCGCGGTGCGGAGTTGAGGTTAACTCCCCCGTCACCAACCGTCGTCAGGTACGGCTCGACGGCGCGGAAGAGCGAGTCGGTCATCCCCATGACGAAGCGCAGCGTCTGAAGCTCCGCGAATGGTCCATCGTCCGGAACCAATGGCCGCCGCTCGCGCAGGTACTCGGCGCGCTCGGCGCCGTTCGCGCGACGGAGCTGATCCTGATCGCGCCAGTCCGCGATCGCCTGGGCGAGCATGTCCGCGCGGTGCGCGTCGATCCGGAGCGCGATCAACAGCCGGCGAAGCTGATCCTCCCCCGCGGCGTTCAGCGGAAGCCGCGCATAGGGATCGCGGAGCTCGGCGCGATACGACATGCCCTCCAGCGCGACCGGTCCGATCACCATTCCGTCGGCCGGTCCCCACGGATCGAGCGCGGGCGTCGCTTCGCGAGTGAGTCGGCCGGGGGGGTGCGGATCGAGCCTGACGAGCATTGCGCGTGCATGCTCGACACCCGCCGTCGCCGCGGCGAGCGCGGACACGCGCTCGGTCGCGCCGGCCGCCGCGAGCCGCCGCGGACGCGCCGCGACATCGAGCTCGAGCGCCACGATCGAGATCGTGACGAGGAGCGCGAGCGCCGCGAGCAGCGCGAAGCCGTGACGAGCGCGCGCCCTCATCTTCCACCCTCCACCACCACTCTGATCGGCAGCTGCAGCAGCGGATGAATCGAAGCGCCGCGCGCGGCGCGGAGGCGGAGCTCGATGCCGCGCGGAACCACCTGCGTCGAAAGGAAGCTGGACGTCCACGCGCGATCACGCGTCAGATCCGTGCGGCAGCGGATGTCCAGGTCCGTGACCGCCGAGTCGAGCTCGACGCGCGTGACCGGCGCCCCTGGCCAGGCCGAGAGCTCGGCGACCAGGCCGCGCTCGGCCGTGCGCGCGTCGTCGTCCACGTACAGCCGCACCGCCGTCTCTGCTGCACCGACAGATGTCGGCGCGGTCGTGGTGAAGAACAGCTCGTCCACCGATCGTCCGCGACGCTCGAGCTCGAGCAGCTGGAACGACGCGGGCGCGGCGCCACTCAGCGGCGACATCGCGGCGTGCGCACCGGCGAGCCACTCGACCAGCGTGTGCCGCACCGCCGCCGCGCGCGCGACCTCGCGTCCGGCGTCGCGCAACCGCGCGCGCTGATCGGAGAGCAGCCGGAGCGTAGCGATGCCGACGCTTGCCGCGAGGGCGGTGACCGCCAGCGCCGCCAGCAGCTCGACGAGGGTCATCCCGCGACGAGTCATCGCTCCGCCTCCGCGGCGATCGCCGGCCGCCTGCTCAGGAGGGTGAACGATCCCTCGCTCCAGCTCACCTCGACGCGGACGTCGTACAGCGCCTCGTCGCGTGCTCGGGTGACAGTCGATCGCCAGCGATATCCGCCGAACGGAGCGGGGAAGCGCCCCCTCGCGAGCGAGTCGGGAATGCGCGGCAGCTGCGCCTCGCCAAGCAGCCGGATCGCGGCGAGTCGCTCTTCAGCGAGCGTGCTGGCGGTGAGGAGCGCGGGCTCACGCCTCGCCGCGCGCAGGTCGGCAGCGGCGAGCTCCACCGCGGCGGCGGCGACCAGCCCGACGACGAGGAGGCCGACCACGGCCTCCAGCAGCACGACGCCGTGCCTAACGCGCGGAGACATGGATCTCTCCCGACCAGGGATCCACCGTGATCGCGCGCGACTCGCGCGAGCCGAGCACCGACAGCGGGCCGCCTGACGCGATCCCCGAGGGAGCAAAGGTGAAGCGCACGCGCGGCGTCACGGCGACGAGCGTCGCGTTCGCGTCGACCGGGAGCGAGGAGCTCTCGAGCATGTGGAGCTCGCCTGCTTCGCGCGCGACGATCCACGCGTGCGAGCCGGCGGGGTCGACGATCACGTCGATCGTCTGCGCGCGGTCGAGCGCGGTCTTGCGCGCCCGTGCGAGCAGATCGACCACAGCCTCCGTCGCTCGCGAGACATCGTCGCCTCGCGAGCGGCGGAGAGTCGTCACCGCGGGCGCGACCAGCGCCGCGGTGACACCGAGCAGCAGCAGGACCACGACCATCTCCCACAGCGTGTGCCCTCGCCGTGGTGGCGGTGTGATCCCGGGGGGAGCGCTGCCCGGCATGGCTCGCTCACTTCCAGCTCAGGACGTCGGCGTCCTCACCATCGCCGCCTGGTCGTCCATCGGCGCCGGTGGAGAGGAGGTCGTAGCCCGTGCCGCTCGCCGAACCCGGAGCGCGATACACGTACGCGTTCCCCCACGGATCGGCGGGAACGGTCTTCCGCAGGTACGGCCCGCGCCAGTTCGTCGTGCCCGGCGACGGTTCCTCCCAGAGCGCGGCGAGCCCCTGCTCCGTGGAGGGGTAGCGTCCGGTGTCGAGCCGGTAGGCGTCGAGCGCGGCGCCGAGCATCTCGATCTGCGCGCGCGCCGTCGTCTCCTTCGCCGTGCCCACGTGCCGGAAGATGTTCGGCGCGACGAGCGACGCGAGCACGCCGATCACCACGATGACGACGAGCAGCTCGATCAGGGTGAAGCCAGTCGGCTGCCGTCGTGGTGCACTCCATCGTTCGCCGCGCGAGCACATGTGCAGGGCCTCCCGGCGGGCGGCGCGGCGAATCATGCCGCGCCGCCCGGAAAAGGGTAGCGGTCAGACTGCCGGGACGGGGTTCACGTCGAGCGCGCGCATCATGTCATGCTCCTCGTGCTCGAGGATGTGGCAGTGATAGACGTAGTGCCCACCCCAGCCCTTCCACGCGATCGCGATCCTGGTGACCTCGCCCGGGTTGGCGCGAATGGTCTCCTTCCAGCCCTGCTCGTCGGGGCCCGCGGGGATCGCCGGTCCCTTCGTGTAGGGCGTCGGGTCGGGCATCGCCTTCCCCTTGCCCACCTTCGACATGTACTGGCTGATGCCGATCTTCTGGCGGTCCAGCACCTGGAACATGGTCTGGTGCAGGTGGATGGGGTGCGTGTCGACCGTCGCGTTGACGAACTGCCAGATCTCGGTCGTGCCGAGCGTGACCTGCTCGGCCGGCGAGGGCGCGCCGGTGATCGGATCCCTGTCGTAGCCGGTGCCGTTGATCAGCTGCATCAGCATGCCGTTAGGCAGGGCGATCTCGGTGAGCACCTTCGGGACGCTCGTCGCGACCGCGAGGTTCGGCGCCGCCGCGTTGCCCTGCTCGTCCACGAACCCGCCAAGCGCGCGGCCGCTCGGCAGCGTGAAGGCCGCCGGCACCACGCTCGTGTCGCTGCCCGTCAGCCCGAGCGAGACGTCGAAGATCATCACTTCCGGGATCGCGCCGCGCGTGTCGGTCGTCCCGGAGAACGGCGTCGCCGCGTCGTTGTACAGGATGTACTTCGTCCCGGCGGGAACGCCGGTGAAGTCCACGATGACGTCGGCACGCTCGGCCGGCGCGAGGAGCATGACGGTCGCGGGAGCGGCCGGCGCGGCGAAGAAGCCGCCCTCGGCGCCGATCTGGGTGAAGGGCAGCGTCGCCCACGACCTGGTGCTCGGCAGCAGCTCGGCGGCGGTCGCCTTCACGAACTGCATCCGCAGGAAGCGCGCGTTGCAGCCGTTGAGGAAACGGAAGCGATACTTCCGCGGCTCCACCTTGAGACGCGGCCACGCCTTGCCGTTCACGACGAAGGTGTCACCGAAGAACTCCGGGGTCGCCGGCGCCGGCGGATACCACAGCTGTCCGTTGACGTCGAAGATCCGGTCCTGAATGACGATCGGAACTTCGTATGCCCCGGAGGGGAGGTTGAGTTGCGACTCCTCGGGGTCGCGGAGGAGCCAGAAGCCGGCCATCCCCGCGATCACGTTGTACCGCGTGATTCCCATCGCGTGGTCGTGATACCACAGCGTGGTGCCTGGCTGGTTGTTCGGGTAGTAGTACGTCTCGCCGACGTTGAAGTCGCCGTGCAGCGTCTGGCTTCCCGGCACGTAGGCGTTCCCGCCGTTGGCCCAGACCGGACCCGTGTACCACGTCTTCGGTCCGCCGTCGCTCTTCCACGGTACATGCCCGCCGTGGAGGTGCGTCGTGATGCGCTGATCCGGCCACGGGATGTTGTTGACCATGTCCATCATCCCGTCGACGTTGACGCGATCGATGAACGCCGCGAGCGGATGCGGATCGCTCGGCCGGAGGTTGTTGACCCAGGTGATCTCGATCGGCATGCCGACCTTCGCCTCGATGGTCCGCGACGGGAAGGTGCCGCCGTATCCCCAGAGGTAGGTCAGCTTGCCCTGGTTCTCGAAATCACGGTGCAGCGCCTGGCGGAACGCGCTGACGGGGATGTTGTAGCGCTCGACCCCGAGCGGATAGTTCGGATCGACGCCGGGGAGAATGATCTGATAGGGAGCGTACGTGAAGCCGTTCGCCGCCGTGGGAACCGGCAGCAGGTCCACGTACTTCGTCAGTGCGGGCGAAACTCCGACCGGGACCACCGCGGCGGCCGCTGTCGGATCGATGCCCATCGCCTTTCCGCTTCGCCATGGCAGCGCCGCGCCTACACCCGCGACAGCTCCTGCCTCGAGAAATCTCCGTCTGTTCAACATTTCGTGCTCCTTGCGTTGCGCGGCGCGTCTTCGCGCCGCCCGGTCTTACAGCTCGATTACGTCGGGAATGGAGTCGGTCTCGATCCGGCTACTCCCCGATACTCGATCGCCGCCCGCGCACGGCTCGACGGAGCGAGCGGCGCGTGGCGGCGGGGTAGTTCCGGCTACTGGAGTTGCGCATCGTCGCGTCGCCTCCAGGCGGTTCGGTTGTCGTCGCGGAGCAGGCTCACGCGTGCGTCCGGGCCGAGTGTCGGCTCGGATCGAATCCGAAAGTATGGTCGAGCGATTTTGTGCGAATCCGCACAAATACTGATTCGCTTCCGGAGTTCACCGGACGACGGCGGGCAAAGTTCCTGTCAGGGATGTCAGCGGCGGATTCCCGACGCCCGTCGCCGACGCGAGGCTATCCGCATGCGCCGCATTCGCTTCCCGCTCTTGCCGACGAGTGCCCTTGCCCGCATCTTCGCCCGAACCGGCACCCCCGTCGCCCGTCCGTTCACCAGGAGACCCCCCGATGCCACACGCTCGTCGGTCACGCGTGACGATTCCGCACATCCGTAGGCTGTCCGCGCTCGCGGCGGCGTTCCTCGCCGCGGTGGGGGGCCCGCGAACCCTGCACGCGCAGGGCTCGACGATGGGCACCGTCACCGGCAAGGTCACGGACGTCGCCGACGGCCGTCCGCTCGCGGGCGCCTTCGTCGTCATCGTGGGGACCCAGCAGGGCGTCTCGACGCGCGACGATGGGACGTATCGCATCCTCCTGCGCGAGGGGACGCACGAGCTTCGCGCGCGCGTCATCGGCTACGGGTCGATGGCAGCCACCGTGCGGGTGACTCCCGGCGCGCAGGTGACGCAGGACTTCGCGCTGCCGAAGCAGGTCGTGAACCTCAGCGAGGTCGCGGTCGTCGGGACGCGCGCGCAGGAGCGCTCGGTGACCACCGCGCCCGTGCCGGTGGACGTCGTCGGCGCCGCGGAGCTGCAGAGCACCGGCGTGACCGAGACGAACCAGGCGATCCAGATGCTCGCCCCCTCGTTCAACTTCCCGCGCCCGTCCATCGCCGACGGCTCCGACCACATCCGCCCCGCGACGCTGCGCGGCCTCGGTCCCGATCAGGTCCTGGTGCTCGTCAACGGCAAGCGCCGCCACCAGAGCGCGCTCGTCAACGTGAACGGCACCGTCGGCCGCGGCTCGGCGGGTGTCGACCTCAACGCGATTCCGATGGAATCGATCGACCATATCGAGATCCTCCGCGACGGCGCCGCCGCGCAGTACGGCTCCGACGCGATCGCCGGCGTCATGAACGTCGTGCTCAAGAGCCAGCCGCGCTCCGACGCCGACATCACCGCCGGACAGACCTATCGCAACGACGGCGAGACCATCCAGGCGGGCGGCAGCTACGGCATCGGTACCGCGTCGGGCGGCTTCCTCAACCTGAGCGGCAACATCCGCCATCGCGGGTTCACCAATCGCGCCGACGCGGACACCAACCCGAACTACTTCCCGGGCGATCCGCGCAACACCGCGCCCGGCTTCGACAACCAGATCCGCTGGCGGCACGGCGACGCGCTCCTCAACGAGGGCGGCGTCTTCTACAACGGCGGGACGTCGCTCGCGAACGGGATCCAGCTCTACTCGTTCGGCGGCACCTCGCTGCGACGCGGCGATTCGCCGGCGAACTTCCGCCGGATGAACAACAACGGGACCGTCCGCTACCTGTACCCGAACGGCTTCCTGCCGCACATCGAGAGCCGGATCTGGGACCTCTCCGCCGTCATCGGGGCGAAGAGCACCTGGAACGACTGGAACTGGGACCTCAGCACGCTGTACGGCGGCAACCGCTTCCGCTACGACGTCACCAACAGCGACAACGCGTCGTTAGGCAACGCGTCGCCGATGGACTTCTACGCGGGGACGATGATCTTCTCGCAGCAGACCACGAACTTCGACGTCAGCCGCACCATCAGCTTCGGACCCTTCCACGACGTCAACTTCGGGAGCGGCGCGGAGCTCCGGTTCGACCGCTACAAGATCTGGGCGGGGGATCGCGCCTCGTGGGTGAACGGAGGGGTCAAGGTGCTCGACGGCCCCAACGCGGGAGCGAACACGACGCC
>DATAIN010000271.1:0-2661 GCA_036262635.1 Gemmatimonadaceae bacterium
GCCGAGCCACCAGCGCCGAGCCACCAGCCTCCCACTCTCCCAACCTCCCAGCCTCCCCAGCCCACCGGTACCAATCCCCCCGACGCACAGACACAGAGCACGGCGCGCTCACCAGAAACCTTGCGACCACCCCCGCCCCGCTTCACCGTTCCGCCGTGTCCTCCCCCCCTCGCCAGACCGAGATACTCCTCGCCGGACTCCGCGGCCTCTCGCAGCGGATCCCGATCGACGCCGCGCTCCTCGAGGAAGCCGCGCGAAAGAAGCTCTCTCGCCGCGCCTTCGCCTACATCGCCGGCGGCGCGGGCGCCGAGTCGACGATGCGCGCCAATCGCGAGGCGCTCGAGCGGTGGCGCATCGTCCCGCGCGTGCTGCGCGACGTCTCGTCGCGCGACACGAGCGTCGAGCTGTTCGGCGCGCGGATCCCGACTCCTCTCCTCCTTTCTCCGATCGGCGCGGTGGAGCTCGCGCACCCGTCCGCGGACCTCGGCGCGGCGCGCGCCGCCGCATCGCTCGGCGTCCCGATGGTGTTCTCGAGCCAGGCCTCGGTCCCGATGGAGAGCTGTGCCGCGGCGATGGGGGCGAGTGCGCGCTGGTTCCAGCTCTACTGGAGCCGCGACGACGAGCTGGTGGCGAGCTTCGTCGAGCGCGCCGAGCGATGCGGGTGCAGCGCGATCGTGCTGACTCTCGACACGACGCTGCTCGGCTGGCGGACGCGCGATCTCGAGCTCGGGTACCTCCCCTTTCTGCACGGGAAGGGGATCGCCCAGTACACGAGCGATCCCGTCTTCATGCGCAAGCTCGGCGAGCCGCTGCCCGGAGCCGCTCCGTCGCGTGGACGCCCGACGCCTTCCGCGCTGCGCGCCGCGTGGCACATGGCGCGGGCGGTCCCCGGCGGCACGTTTGCGAATCTGCGCCGCGGTACCGCGCTCGCCGCGGTGCGCCGCTTCGTCGCGACGTACACGCGGCCGTCGCTCGGATGGAGCGATCTGCCCTCGCTGCGCGCGAAGACGAAGCTCCCGATCCTCCTCAAGGGGATCCTGCATCCGGACGACGCGCGGCGCGCGCTCGACGCCGGGATGGACGGCATCGTCGTCTCGAACCATGGCGGTCGTCAGGTGGACGGCGCGATCGCGTCGATCGACGCGCTCCCCGCGGTGGTCGACGCGGTCGAGGGTCGCGTGCCCGTGCTCGTCGACTCGGGGATCCGCGGCGGGGCAGACGTCTTCCGCGCCCTCGCGTTAGGCGCGCGCGCGGTCGGGGTCGGGCGGACCTGGGCGTGGGCCCTCGCCCTCGGCGGTGAGGACGGGGTACGCGAGCACCTCGCCAACCTCGCCGCCGACTTCGAGCTGACGATGGCGCTCGCCGGCTGCCGCGACGTGGCCGCGATCGGGCGGGACAGCCTCGCCCCGCGTTGAGCGCCTCCCCGCGCCCCGAAGCGGCGGCCGAGGCCCGGCGCCGTGGCCGACTTCTGGCGATGTGATTCCCCCGGCGACATACTGCGGACCCGACCCATGCATCCCACCCGACTGATCCCGATCGCGGCGCTGCTCGCCGCCGCCGCGTGCAGCGGCGACAAGGCCGCGCGCGACACCACCCAGAGCACCGGTGCCGTGGGAGCGACCGCCGCGGACAGCGATTCAGTGCGTGCGGGCGCGTCGACGAGCACGACGGTTCCGAACAAGGCACCGAAGAACGACGCGCCTCCGCCCGGATCGCCCCCGAACTCGAACGCGCCGCAGCAGACCGCCCCCGCCGCGGCCGGCCCGACCCAGCCTGGTGCGCCGACCACGGGGCCGACGAGTCCGACCACGACGCCCAAGAAGCCGGACGACGAGGCGAACGGTGGCGGCGGGGGCACGGCGACGGCGGCGCTCGCGTCGCTCGCACCGGCACCCGCTCTCGCCCCGGCGGCGGCCCGAGCGCCGCGACCACCGCTCCCCTTCGCCCCCGGGGAGCGGCTCGTCTACGACGTGAAGTTCGGCTCGATCGACGTCGGCGACGCGGTGATGGAGGTGGCGGGAGTCGAGGCGGTGCGCAACGCGCCCGCCTTTCACATTCGCTTCAACGTCAAGGGTGGGACTTTTCTCTACAAGGTGAACGACCGCTACGAGAGCTGGATCGACACGACTTCGCTCGTCTCGCTGCGCCACTGGCAGAGCATCGACGAGGGGAGCTACGAGCGCGAGCGACGATACGAGATCAGCCCCGAGCGCGGCGTCTACCGCGAGAACGAGAAACCCGAACAGCCCACAGTCGCCCAGCCTCTCGATGACGGGAGCTTTTTTTTCTTCCTCCGCACCATCCCCCTCGAGGTCGGGCAGACCTATTCGTTCAATCGCTATTTCAAGCCGGACCGCAATCCGGTGACGGTGACGGTCGTCCGTCGCGAGCGAATCAAGGTTCCCGCGGGGAGCTTCGACGCGATCGTCCTCCACCCGACGATCAAGGCCAAGGGCGTCTTCGGCGAAGGGGGCAGGGCCGAGATCTGGCTGGCCGACGACTCGTCACGGGTGATGCTGCAGATGAAGTCGAAGCTGAAGATCGGATCGTTGAATCTTTACCTGAAGAAGCTCACTCGTGGCTCTTGAACCGCGACGAGGGAGGGCGCTGCCGCGGCTTCCACGTCCCACGTCGACGTGGGAGGGCGCTGCCGCGGCAGAT
>DATAIN010000272.1:0-3686 GCA_036262635.1 Gemmatimonadaceae bacterium
GAGATCGTGTTCCAGAGCGGCGCGTTCCGGGCGCCCCACTCAAAGCAATCCACGATCAGCCGGACGGCGGGCTCGATCGGGTAGACCCAGGCGTGCTGGGCCATGTATTCCTTGAGGATGTCGTTCTGGATGGTGCCGCGCAGCTTCTCCGACGACACGCCCTGCTTCTCCGCCGCGGCGATGTAGAACGCCCAGAGGATGATCGCCGGGCCGTTGATCGTCATCGAGGTCGAGACCTTGTCGAGCGGGATCCCGTCGAAGAGGGTCTCCATGTCCTCGAGGCTGGAGATCGCGACGCCGCACTTGCCCACCTCGCCCTCGGAGCGCGGATGGTCGCTGTCGTAGCCCATCAGCGTCGGGAAGTCGAACGCGACGGAAAGCCCGGTCTGCCCCTGGGAGAGGAGGAACTTGTAGCGCGCGTTGGTCTCGGTCGCGGTGCCGAAGCCGGCGAACTGCCGCATCGTCCAGAGCTTGCCGCGATAGCCGGTCGGATGGATGCCGCGAGTGTACGGATACGCGCCCGGCAGCCCTTCATCGGCCGTCGCGTGCGCGACGTCGAGCTGGGTGTAGAGCGGCGCGACCTCGCGCGCCGAGTTGGTGAAGCCGATGTCGCGAAGCTCGCCGCGCTCGTAGCGCGCGCGCCAGGCCGCGACCTCCGCGCGAAGGCGCTCGAGCTCGGCGCGGTCTCCGGTCGTCGCGCCCGGCGGATTCGAAAGTGAGGTCATGCGGTCTCCTCGGTGGGCCTGTCGCAGCCTGCTGGTCGAAAGTTAGCGCGCGGAATTGCCGGCGACCACCGCCGATGCCGCGGTCAGCAGCGCTTCCGCGACCGCGAAGGGCGTCGTCTCGCCGCGCTCGAGCCGCGGGAGCGATTCCGCGAGCGCGCGTCGTGTCGCCTCGTCGCTCCAGAGCCGCCCGCGCATCAGGCGCTCGGCCACCTCGACGACTCGCTCGCGAAGTCGGCGCGCGCGCCGCTCGCGCAGCTCGCCGCTCCGCTCGAGGAAGGCCATGTGCCGCGCGACTGCGTCCAGGAGCTCGGTAACCCCCTCTCCCTGCGCGGCGACGGTCCGCAGCACCGGCGGCGTCCAGTGTGATGCGTCGTCCTTTCGCGCCGCCTCACGCGCGGCACGCGCGGGGTTCAATGCGCGCTTCTCCTCCGCGGTGGCGATCGAGCGCAGGTCGACTCCGTGGTGGGCGGGGACGTCGCGCAGCGAGCTGCCGCCGCGAAGCCCCAGCATCAGCTCCAGCTCGTTGCGGAGCCGGTCCGCGCCGGGACGATCCGCCTTGTTCACCACATAGATGTCGGCGATCTCCATCAGCCCTGCCTTCAGCGTCTGGATCGAGTCGCCCGATTCCGGAACGAGCACGACGACCGACGTGTCCGCGGTCCGCGCGATGTCGAGCTCCGTCTGTCCGACGCCGACGGTCTCGATCAGGATGACGTCGATCCCGAACGCGTCGAGAACGTCGGCGACCTCGCGCGTCGCCGCCGCCAGGCCGCCTAACGATCCGCGCGTCGCCATCGAGCGGATGAAGACGCCGGGATCGAGCGCGACCGACTCCATCCGGATCCGGTCGCCGAGCAGCGCGCCGCCGGTGAAGGGCGAGGTGGGGTCCACCGCGACGACGCCGACGCGCTTTCCCGCCTCACGGTAGGCGCTCGTGAGGCGCATCGTGAGGGTGCTCTTCCCCGCGCCCGGCGGACCGGTGAGCCCGACGCGCCAGGCGCGACCGACGCGCGGATGCAGCGTCGCGAGGATGGCCTCGAAGCCGGCGCGCCGGTTCTCGACGATGCTCACGACTCGCGCCAGCGCGGCGGGCTTCCCGGCGGCGAAGTCGGCGAGCAGGCGCTCGTGCGCGGCCGAGAGCGCCGCGGGGGACGTCGAGATGGTCATGAACTGCTCGCGGTGCGCGGGACCGGGCCTGCCTCGTCGTGCTCGTCGCGAATGTCGCCCACCAGCTCCTCGAGGAGGTCCTCGAGGGTTACGATGCCCGCGGTCCGGCCATCCGGGTCGCGGACCACGGCCAGATGCGCGCTCGCGCGGAGCATCCGATAGAGGAGATCGTTGCAGCGCGCGTCGGCGCGCGCGTCGGGCACCGGGCGAAGATCGGGCGCCTCGCCTTCAGCGCGCAGGACGTCGAATGCGTGCACCATCCCGACGATCTCGTCGAGCGAGTCATGGCGCGTGATCGGGACGCGGCTGTACTTCGAGTCGGCGATCCGCCGCGCCAGCTCGTCGGGCGGAAGCGACTCGTCGAGAGCGAAGATCTGTGCGCGCGGGGTCATGACGTTGCGCAGCGTCTTCTCGCCGAAGCGGACGACGCCGGTGATGATCGCGATCTCGTCGCGCGCGCCGACACCCTCCATCTCGCCCTCGCGCAGCAGGTCCTCGATGTTGTCGCGGCCGTCATGGGACTGGTCGAGTGCGCGCTTGTCGCGATCGGCGAAGCGCTCGACCCGGCGACTGAGCGCGATGAGGGGCCAGAGCAGCACCTCGACGATCTGCAGCGGCGGAAGCAGAACCGGCACGAGCCGCGACGGCCAGCGGCGGGCGATCGCGCGCGGGATGATCTTGCCCACCACGAGGAGGAACAGCGTCGCGACGACGAGGTAGAGCGCAGTCCTGGCGCCGCGCGGCGCCCAGGCCGTGACGATCGCGCCCGCGATCACCGTCGCCAGCGCGTTCCCCGAAGCGGCGGCGATGATCAGGCGCGTCGGCCGCTCGAGGAAGCGCTCGGCGACGTCGAACCCCGCCGGCTGGTGCTCGATCCAGTGGCGGAGCCAGATGCGACTCGTCGAGCGCACCGCGATCGACGCCGCGGTGAGCCACGCGACGATGAACGCCGCGATGAGGAGCGAGAGCACCGGAGAGGGCGTCGTCACTGCTGCTCCTCGGCGAGCGGGCTCATGGCGCGCACGCCCGCGGTGCGCTCCAGGTACACGCGGACGATGCGCCGCCGCACCACGCGCTCGACGACGACCCGAAAGCCTTCCATCATGAACGACTCCCCCGCACGCGGCACGCGCCCCAGTCGCGAGTACACCATCCCGCCCACCGTCGTGACGTCGTCCTGCCGGAAGTCGTGGCGCGTCGCCTCGGAGAGCTCGTCGAGCGAGAGCCGGCCGGACACCCAGAAGCGTGTGGTGCCCTCGCGCTCGAGCTCCGCGTCCTCCTCGTCGTGCTCGTCCCGGATCTCCCCGACGATCTCCTCGAGGATGTCCTCGATGGTCACGATCCCCGCCGTTCCCCCGTATTCGTCGGTGACGACGGCGATGTGCGAGCCGCTCGCCTTGAAGTCGCGGAGCTGCGCGTCGAGGGTCTTCGTCGCGGGGATGAAGTTCGCCGGCCGGACGCGCGAGGCCCATCCATCGGCCGGCTCCTCACCGGCGACGATCGCGGGCAGCAGGTCCTTCGCGTAGAGGATGCCGACGATCTCGTCGATCGCCTCGGCGAACACGGGCATCCGCGCATGACCGGTGCTGCGCAGTCGGTCCACGACCTCGGACCAGGGCGTCTCCCGATCGACGGCGACGACCTCGACCCGGGGAACCATCACCTCGCGGACCTCGGTCTCGCGCAGGGTGAACACCCCGTCGAGCAGGATCCGCTCGTCGCGCGTCACCTCGGCGTCGGCGGAGACCACCTCGCGGAACTGCTCCGCGGTCGCGCCGCCATCTTCCTCGTCCG
>DATAIN010000273.1:0-1949 GCA_036262635.1 Gemmatimonadaceae bacterium
GCTGCATCTCGTGCACGTGCGCCCCGAGATCGAGATCGTCCCCGCGCACGCGACGGGGTGGGATCGCGCCTACGAGGAGACCGCGCACGAGACGCTCGAGCGGGTCGCCAACACCCTGCGCGACAGCAACGTCACGGTCGAGACGCACGTGGTCGCGGGGACGGTGGCGCAGAAGATCACCGGCTTCGCCTACTCGCGGCGGCTGGGGCTGATCGCCGCGGGGCGGCAGTCGCGCGGCGTGGTGGAGCGGCTCTTCATCGGCAGCTCCGCGACGCAGATCATCCGGGCCGCGGACTGCTCGGTGCTGATCGTACCGCCGGAGAGCGGACGTTGAACCGTCTGGCTATTAGCCATTAGCCGTTAGCGTCGAGAGACGGCGTTGACTGCGGTCGACGCGGTTCCTTCCTGCTAATGGCTAATGGCTAACGGCCAAGGGCCGTCGCCCCCTCTCGCGCCAATCTCTTACAGATCGCATACTGCGCGGGCGTGGCAGGGTGGACGCGCTTTGCGATCTTAGGGATGTGACACTCCCGACTCACGACCAGACGACCGTGACCGGCGCATCGATGACGCGCATTCTCATCGTCGAGGACAACGAGGACCTCGCCTTCGGCCTTCGCCGCACCCTCGAGGACGAAGGGTACGACGTCGAGGTCGCCGCGGACGGGCTGCGCGGCGCGAAGCTCGCCCGCGAGCAGAAGCCCGACCTCGTCATCCTCGACCTGATGCTGCCGGGGATGGACGGCTTCCGCACCCTCGACTCGATTCGCGGCGCCGGGCTGCAGATGCCGGTCATCATCCTCACCGCGCGCGGGGAGGAGGCGGACAAGGTGCACGGCTTCCGTGTCGGCGCGGACGACTACGTGACCAAGCCCTTCGGGCTGTCCGAGCTGCTCGCGCGCGTCGAGGCGCAGCTGCGTCGCTCGCGGCTGCAGGGAGGCGCCACCGAGCCGGCGGAGCGCTACACCTTCGGCGACGTCGAGATCACGCCGAGCGCGCGCATCGTGACGAAGGGGGGCGAGCGCGTCGCCCTCACCCCGCGCGAGTACGATCTCCTTCTCGCGCTCGTGCAGCGCCCCGGCGTGGTGCTCTCGCGCGTGACGCTGCTGCGCGAGGTGTGGGGGCATCAGGCGGACGTCATGACGCGCACCGTGGACATCCACATGGGCGAGCTGCGGAAGAAGCTCGAGGACGTCGCCGCGGAGCCGAAGCACTTCATGACGGTGTGGAAGGCGGGCTACCGCTTCGACCCGTGAGCGGGGCGCGCGCGTGAAGTTCTGGCGGCGGCTCTCGCCGCGGTTCGGGTGGGCGCTGCTGGGACTTCTCATCGCGGGCGGCGTCATCGCTCGCGTGCTGTACGTGCGGGAGCAGAGCTTCGAGGAGCTCGCGTCGCTGCTCGAGGTCTCGCTGGTCACGGGACAGAGCGAGACCGGCGCCTGGGCGAGCGCGCAGCGCGACCGCGTCGTGATGGCCTCGCAGCTGCTCGCCGGTCGCGATCCGGCGCGACCCGAGACCGCGCGCGAGGTGGAGCAGCTGCTCGGCGCGCTGATCGAAGCGATGCGCCGGCGCGGGGCGGTCGGCGCGGCGGCGGCGATCGACGAGCGCGGACAGCGCGTCGCCGCGGCGGGGGAGCCCGAGCTTCCCGTCCCGGTTCCCGACGGTGGCGACACGTCGAGCAGCGCGCAGATCACCAGCACGACGCGCTGCGGAATGCGAGTCTGCGTCGTCGCGCGCGAGCCGGTGCGCTGGGCCCGCGGCACCGGGTGGATCGTGCTCTGGATCGCGGTGAACGACGACACCTTCCGCGCGCTCAATCCCGCGACGCGCCAGAATCGCAGCGGCCGCACCTCGCTCGTCAGCCGGCTCGGCGACTCGCTCGCGGTACTGGCCAGCCGGAGCAACGCGAACAATCCCGTCCCGCGCACGATCGCCTGGTCGCGGGTGCCGCC
>DATAIN010000274.1:0-5209 GCA_036262635.1 Gemmatimonadaceae bacterium
GAGCGCGGGCCGCCTGCGGCGCCGCGCTCGGCCCCATCCCGCATCAGGTGCCTCCCGTATCCCGCATCTCGTATCGCGGTCTCGCGGCCGCGCGCTACGCGCGCGCCGCCCCCCCGCATCGCTCGTTCCCGTGACCCCGCATCACCCCCGCATCACCCCCGATAGAACGTGATCGCCGTATCCCCATACTTTCGCATCTCTCCCCCCGCGGGCATCTCGTCGCGGATCCAGTGCTCGACGCTCAGCACCCCCGCGAAGGGGACCTCGAGCCAGCGCTCGGCGATCGCCTTCGCGAGTCCGAGCTTGTAGGGCGGGTCGGCGAAGGCGATGTCGAACTCGCCGGCCTTCAGCCCCGCCGCGAAGCGCACCGCGTCGGCGCGGTGGACTATCGCGTTCGCGCCCGCGCCGAGCGCCGCGGCGTTCTCGCGCAGCGCGCGCAGCGACCGCGGGCTCAGCTCGACGAACTCGGCGACCGCGGCGCCGCGCGAGAGTGCCTCGAGGCCGAGCGCACCGGAGCCGGCGAAGAGGTCGAGCACCTTCGCGCCGACGACCTCCTGGCCGAGGATGCTCATCCACGCTTCGCGCACGCGGTCGGCGGTGGGGCGGACGCGATCGTCGTCGGGCGCCTTGATCCGCCGCCCGCGCCATTCCCCGGCGACGATGCGCACCGCTGCCTAACGGCGGACGACGTCGGCCAGGCGCGCCTGCAGCGTCTGCTCGCCCTTGTAGTCGTCGCGCTCCAGCCGGTAGGCGACGTCCACCGTCGCGCCCTCGGCGAGCAGCGGCGCGAGGCCGGCCAGTCCCCAGCCGATGGCCTCGAGCTGCACCCCGTCCTGCTCGAGCGTGATCCGGAGCCCCTCGCCCTTGAGCACGCGCGGCCGCGACGCGAGCCGCACGCCGCGCGAGACGAGCACCGGCGTGGCGTTGCCGATCCCGAACGGCTCGAAGTGCCGCAGCAGCGCCTCGAGCTCCTCGGTCGCCTCGGGGAGCCGGATCTCGACGTCCACCTTCAGCTCCGGAACGAGATCCTCGCGCGTGAGCCGCGCCATCGCCGCCTCGTTGAAGGCCCGCGTGAACTCGGCGAGGCGCGCCCGGTCGATCGTGATCCCCGCCGCGGAGCGATGGCCGCCGAAGCGCACGAGATGCTCCCGACACGCCGCGAGCGCCGCATGCAGATCGAACGCCGGGATTGAGCGCCCGCTCCCCTTCCCCTGCCCCTGCTCGTCGATCGCGACCAGCACCGCGGGGCGCCCCGTGTCCTCGACGATGCGCGATGCGACGATCCCGATCACTCCCGGATGCCAGCCCTCGCTCGCCAGCACCAGACCGTAGGTGCGCCCGAGATCGAGGCTGGCCACCTGCTGGCGCGCCTGCGCGAGCGTCGCCTTGTCGATCTCCTGGCGCTCGCGATTCAGCTCCTCGAGCTCGCGCGCGATCCCGTTCGCCTCGCCCTCGGTCGTCGCGAGCAGCAGCTGCACGCCGCGCAGCGCGTGGCCGAGCCGTCCCACCGCGTTGAGCCGCGGCGCGAGGATGAAGCCGACCCGCCCCGCGGTGAGCGGCTTCCCGTCGAGCCCCGCCGCGCGGATCAGCGCGCGCAGCCCCACGTTCCGCGTCTCGGCGAGCATGCGCAGCCCGTAGCGGACCATGACGCGGTTCTCGCCGCGCAGCGGGGCGATGTCGGCGATCGTCGCCAGCGCGACGAGGTCGAGCATCGCCATCACCGGCGCGTCGTTCGCGCCTGACGCCTTCGTCAGCGCGAGGGCGAGCTTGAACGCGATCCCCACCGCGGCGAGGTTCTTGTCCGGGTACTCGCACCCGTCGCGCTTCGGGTTGAGCACCGCGAGACACTCGGGGAGCGCGCCGCCCGGCAGGTGGTGATCGCTGACGATGACGTCGATCCCGGCGCGGCAGAGCGCTCCCACCGGCTCGCGCGCGCTCGTCCCGCAATCGCAGGTCACCACGACCTTCGCGCCCACGTCGATCGCCGCCCGCACGCCAGCCATCGAGAGGTCGTAGCCGTCGGTGACGCGATGCGGGATGAAGGGAACGGCCTTCCCGCCGAGATCGCGGATGGTCTTCGTGAGGATCGTCGTCGAGCAGATCCCGTCCACGTCGTAGTCGCCGTGGACCATCACCGTCTCGCCATTGCGCACCGCGCTCGCGAGACGGTCCACCGCCTTGTCGAGGTCGAGCATCTCCGACGGCGCGTGGAGCTGATCGAGTCGCGGCCGGAGGTAGCGCTTCGCGTCCTCGGGGGTGATCTGGCCGCGGGCGACGAGGAGGCGGCAGACGATGGGCGGGAGCTTGAGCGCCTCGCCGAGCGCGGCGACCGTGCTCTCGTCCACCGATTGGGGCAGGATCCAGCGCGGCCGCGGCTTCGTCGGGGGAGCGGCCGCGGCGAGCGGTGCGGCGAATGCGGTCACGAGCGAAAGCTACCGGGCGCCCCGGGGGGCGACAAGCATCATTCCCCCGCGTACAGAAGCACGCCGCACGCCTCGCAGAGCTCGATCGCGCCCGTGCGCTGCATCTCGTGCCGGCGCTGGAGCGGGAGCGTCGTGTCGCAGCTCGCGCACGCGCCGCCGCGCAGCGGAAACACCGACTGCCCGCGCCGGCGGCGGCGCACCTTGTCGTACTTCGCGAGCAGCGATCCGTTCACCCGCTTCGCCGAGCCCTCGCGCTTCATCCGCGCGTGGCGCAGCTGCTCCTCGATCTCGCGCCGCTCGGTGGCGATCGCGGTCCGCTCGGTCTCCTGCGCGCCCTCGATCTCCGCCACCGCGAGCTCGGCCTGCTGCATCCGCGCGCGCGCCTCCTCGACGCGTGACGCGATGCGCGCCGATTCGGCGTCGGCGTCGCTCGCCATGCGCCGCGCGCTCTCCAGCTGCGCGCTCGCCGCGTTGGCCTCGCGGATGTTCGTGATCCCGTCGAGCTGCCGCTGGTTGCGCTCCTGGAGCGTGCGGTGCTGCGCCGCCCGCGCGCGCGCCTCACGCAGCTTGTCCTCCTCCCCCGAGAGCGCGTGCTTCGCGCGGGCGAGCGCGGTCGCCGCGACCTCGCGGCTTCGCTCGAGCTCCTGGAGGCGCGGTTCCAGCGAGCGCAGACGCGTCTCGAGCGACTCGACCGCCGAATCCTCCCCTTCCAAAGCCACCAGCGCGATCACGTCCGGGTGCACACGTCCTCCATCGTCTCGGTCAGTGCGAGCGTCATGCGCGACGCTTGCGGAATCCTTCGGTCTTCAGCCCCTTCAGTCCCAGCTCCCGCATCTCGGCGCCAAGCTGCTGGATGCGTCGGAGCAGGGTGTCCTGCGCTTCACCGCTCGCCGCGTGCCGCTGCTCCTCGAGCGCGGCGAGCTCCCCCTCGATCTCGAAGGCGCGCAGCTTGTTGATCGAATGTACGACGACGGCTGCCGCGTCTCCAACTGCCTCCGGCTCGACGAGCAGCTCCTTCTGCATGGTGGCGACGTCGTCCGGGGCGAGCGCCGCGGCGACCGCGTCGACGGGGGCGTCCTCCCCGGCGTCCAGCAGCGCGGTGAAGATCCGCCGGTAGGCAGGTACCCGGAACCCGTCGCTGCCGACCTTCTCGGCAACCATCTCGACCCCATGCCGCTGGTGGAAGAGCGCGCGGAGCAACTCCCGCTCGACGAGCGCCGTCTTCCCCGTGACCTTCCCCCATCCGCGGATCGCCGGGCGCTCCTCCACCCAGCCCGTGCGGCGGTCGCCGCCGCGCCGATCGCTGCGCCGCTTCATCAAGGGGCGCTGCGGCACGAACTCCTGATCCGGGGGCGGTCCGTCGTCGTATCCCGGGGGCGGGCCGTCCAGCTCCGGCCCGCGGTCGGGCGCCGCGAAGTCGTCGCGGCGCGGGCGCGGTCGATCCGGCGCGAGCTGCGTCGCGCGCGAGGAGGCCGAGACGCGCTTCGCCTCCTCGGCGAGCAGCTCGCGGCTCACCCCCGAGGCCTCGCTCGCCCGCGCGATGTAGATGTCGCGCATGAGCGGGTCAGCGGTCGCGCGGATGGTCGGGAGCAGCCGGTCGAGCGCACGGCGCTTCCCGGCGAGGTCGCCGAACCAGCCGGCGCGCTCGAGGATCTGCACCTTCCGCTCGAAGAGGTCCACCGCGTCGCCGAGGCGCGCGCGAAGCCCCTCGGCGCCGTGCTTCGCGACGTAGCTGTCGGGGTCCTCGCCGTCGGGGAGGGTGACGACGTGCACCGCGGCGCCCTGGCGGAGCAGCTCGTCCCCCGAGCGGAAAGCCGCCTTCTGCCCCGGTGCGTCCGCGTCGTAGAGCAGGTAGACCTTCTTCGCGTAGCGGGTGACGAGCCGCGCCTGATCCTCGGTGAGCGCGGTGCCTAACGGCGCGACGACCTCGTCGATCCCCGCCGCCATCAGGCGCAGGGCGTCGAAGTATCCCTCGACGACGAGCATCCGCTCCTCGCGGCGCGCGGCGAGCTTCGCGACGTTCAGCCCGTAGAGCAGCTTCCCCTTCGAGAAGACCGGCGTCTCGGGCGAGTTCAGGTACTTCGGCTCCCCCTCCCCGATGACGCGTCCCCCCAAGCCGACGTGCCTGCCTAACGCGTCGAGGATCGGGAACATCAGCCGGCCGCGGAAGCGCGGCCGGGGCTCCGCCGTCTCCTCGCGCTTCACCATCAGCCCGCCCTCGAGGAGCGCGTCGTCGTCGTAGCCGAGCGCGTTGAGCGCGGCGCGCATCAGCCCGATCTCGCGGGGCGCGAAGCCGAGCGCGAAGCGGTTGGCGACCTCCTCGCTGATCCCGCGCTGGGCGAGATAGTCGCGCGCCGCGCCGGCGCCCAGCTCCTCCCAGAGATAGCGCGTGAAATACTCGGCGGCCGCCGCGTTCATCTCCCAGAAGCGCGCCCGCGGGTCGGGCCCTTCGCGCTTGTCGCGCTCCACCTCGCGGATCTCGATCCCCGACTTCTCGGCGACCATCCGCACCGCCGCCGGCCAGTCCACGCCGAGCCGCTTCTGCAGGAAGGTGAAGACGTCTCCGCCTTCGTGACAGACGAAGCAGTAGTAGATCTTCTTCTTCGGCGAGACCGAGAAGTTGCGGTTCGTGCCCTGGTGGAAGGGACAGGGCCCGCGATAGTCGGCGCCGGTGCGCTTGAGCTCCACGTACTCGCCGATCACCTGCACGATGTCCGCGCTCTCGCGGATCCGCTCGATCGTCTCGTCGGGTATCATCGGTCGCGCGCGCTCAGAGCTCGGCGATG
>DATAIN010000275.1:0-2936 GCA_036262635.1 Gemmatimonadaceae bacterium
GTCACCGTGAATCGCAGCGTCCCCGCCTCCCTCGGCACGAGCTCGAAGTCGTAGGTCTCGCCGTTCCCGAGCTGCTGCGTCGCCGGCCGCTCCGTCGCCCGCTCGGGCGGCAGGTCCATCCCGTCCTTGGCGATCGCGCGCCAGGTGACGAGCGTCGAGTCGCGCAGCAGCCGCGTGATCATGCTCGGCCGGTACGGGTGCACGTTGATCAGCCGGAACCGATAGCGCTCGCCCACGCGCAGCTCGAGCGGCGCCGGCGACAGGCTGCCGTTGAGCATGACACGACCGCCATCCCCGTTCAGCCGCGGGACGGTGATCAGGAGGACCTTGTCGTGTACCGAGTCGAAGGCGGCCGGGTCGTCGACGACGAGCAGCGCACCGGTCAATCCCGCCTGCTGCTGCCGCACCTCGTCGGCGTGCGGGTGATACATGAACGTGCCGGAGCGCGGCGGCGTGAAGCGGGCCGCGAAGGAGTCGCCGGGCGCGATCGCGTGCGCGATGTGGCCGCGCGATCCGGAGAAGTCGGCGACGCCGTCGAAGTAGCTCTCGAGCTCGATCCCGTGCCAGTGCACCGCCGTCGGCTCGTCGAGGTGATTGACTATCGTGATCGTCACCGGATCGCCGCGCTTCAGCACGATCGTCAGACCGGGAAGGATCGGCGCCACGGCCGACGTCGCGCGCGCTCCCTCGTGCAGCACGTAGCCGTACGACGGTTCCGAGTCCGTTCCGCCGGCTTCCTCCTGCGCGACGAGCCGGAGCTGACGACGGCCCGCCTCCGCGACAGCGCGGCGGCCGGTCGACGGCCCGCGCACCTCGATTCCCATCACGAGCCCGCCCATCATGTCCGTCGCGTGATTGGACACGTGCATCAGGTGCTCGTCCGGCAGACGCGAGCCGTCGAGTGGCACGTTACGCAGGACGTGGAAGTTGTCGTGGCAGTGAAAGAGCCAGTTCCCCGCTCGCGTCGCGACCCATGTCATCGTGAAGGTTCGACCTGGCCGCGTGCGCTCCGTGACGACGCGGTAGGGCGGCGCTCCGCTCGCGTAGACGCTGTCGACCGTCCCGTCGCCGCGGCTCGTCACGTCGAAGTAGAAGCCGTGCAGGTGCATCGGATGCACCGCCGTGCTCGCGTTGATGATCCGGAAGCGCACGGTGTCGCCGAGCGAGTAGGCCAGACGCTCCGTGTTCGGCCACGAGCGGCCGTTGATGGTGAAGCGCAGCACGTCCCGCCGGCCGACGAGGGCAGCCGGCGCGGCGCGCGGCCGCCAGAGCGCGATCAGGAAGACGCGGTCCTTCGGCGGCGCCGCCCCGCGCGGGTCGATCACGAACGCGCCGCTCAGCTCCGCGCTCGACGCCGTCACGGTATCGGGGCCCGATGCGTTCTCGGCCGAGTAGTAGTAGGTCCCCGGCGCGCCGGCCACGAAGCGCAGCTCGCGGGTGGCGCCGCCCGCGACCACGATGGTGTCGCGCACGCTGCTGACGCCGCGCGTCGCCAGCCCGCGGATCGCCAGCGGCTGCGCGAGCGTGTTGGTGACGGACGCGCGGATCTCCGTTCCCTCCGGAACTCGGATGAGCGGACCGGGAATGCTCGCGCGCTTCCCCCGCTCGGCGAACGCGCGGACGATGATCCCGGGCGCGCGCTCGCCGTCGGGATGCCATTCGCTCTCGCGCGCCTCGAGGCGCAACGTCAGCACGCCGTCGCGCAGCGTGCCGGCGGGAGTACGGTTGTCGTTGATCGCGGCGCGCTCAGGGGATGAGCGCGGGGAGGAGCCGGCCGCGGCGAAGGAGGCGGCGGCGAGCAATGAGGCGAAGGCGAACGTGCGGCGCATCGTTCCCTCTTCCTTGGGGGGGTGGACGACTATAGTGCTTCCGGCGCCGCCGCGCCAATCAGCCGCGCCTCCTTCTCACGCCGAGCACCATGCCGCGGCGCGCTCGATGCGTCTGCCGAGCGTGTCGCTGTCGCCTCGCTCGAGCGCCGTGCGCAGCGCATGAAGCTCTCCCTCGAGCGCATCGACGGCCGCGGCGAGCAGCTCGCGGTTCTCCATCGCGATCGCCCGCCACACCGCGGGAGCGCTCGCGGCGAGGCGCACCGCGTCGCGGCCGCCGGTCCCTAGGTCGTCGTGCGCCTCACCGTGGGTGTCGAGCGTGAGCGCGAGGGCGAACGACGCGAGATGCGGCAGATGGCTCACCCACGCGAGGTGCGTGTCGTGCTCCGCTGCCGAGCACTCGACGATTCGCGCGCCTAACGCGCCCCACAGTGTGCGAGCGTCCGCGAGCGCCTCACCTCGGCTGGACGCGGCAGGACAGAGGTACACCGTGGCATCGCGGAACAGGCCCGGGCGCGACGCGTCCCACCCGCAGCGATGAGAGCCGGCGAACGGGTGGCCGCCCACGAACCGCTCGAGACCGAGCCGGCACGCGGTACGAACGATCGCCGACTTCGTGCTGCCGACGTCGGTGATCAGGCGCAGATGCGTGAGCCGTGGCGCGAGCGCCTCGAGCAGCGCCGGCGACTCGTCCACCGGGGTCGCGAGCACGAGCCAGTCGGCGTGCTCGATGCCGTCGAGTGTGGCGTCCAGTGCGCGATGCACCGCTCCGGCATCGACCGCGGCGGCCAGCGACGCCGTGTCGCGGTCGAAGCCGAGCACTCGCGCGTCGGCCGACGAGAGGTCGCGCGCGAGCGAGCCGCCGATGCACCCGAGGCCGATCACCGCCACGGTACGTCCGCGAAGGGTCGTCGCGGTCGCCAGCGCGGACGACGTCACCGGTGTTCTCCGTGCTTCGCCTCGCGCGAGAGCGCCATGATCGCCCAGAAGATCTCGCGGACGGGCTCTTCGGGGATGGCGGCGGCACGCGCCAGGGAGCTGGCGCGGCGTACGACCGCTGCCTCACGCGAAGGATCGAGGATCGGCCGGCCGAGTCGTCGCTTCACGTCG
>DATAIN010000276.1:0-4648 GCA_036262635.1 Gemmatimonadaceae bacterium
ATACGCACGACACGCGCCGGGCGCTGCCGTGCCGCGGGGGTCACATCCCGCAGGCCCGGAGGACCTGCCGCGGCTCCCCCGCGTTCGGGTAGAGCCGCCGCGAGGCCCGCGCGTGAGCCCCCGCCTGCCGGCAGCTCCCCCGCGCCAGGTACGCCTGGGCGAGCCGGAGGTGGATCCGGTAGCTTCCCGGATCGTACGAGGACGCCTCCTCGAGCACCGTGCGCCGCGTCGTCCCGTTGAAGAGATCCATCGCGAGAAGCTGTGTCGTGCTGCGCGCGATGGCGATCCCGCCGACGAGCAGCACCGCGACGATGACCGCCACCCGTTTGTCCCCCGCGAGCTCCACGGTCGTCCGCTCGCGTCCCTGCCGCGACAGCGCGCCGAGCAGCGCCCAGGCGATCAGCGCGGCCACCGGCAGGAGGAGCACCGCGTCGAAGGTGCCGACGACGAGCAGGATGACGATCGTGCCGAGCAGGGTGAGCGCGGAGAGCCTGTCCTCCTCACCCGGTGCGCCGAGCCCGCGCAGGGCGTCCGCGACGAGCGCCACCATCGCGAGGGCGAGCACCGCGAAGGCGACGAGCCCGCGCTCGGAGAGAAAGGTCATCCAGTCGCTGCTCGGCCACGGGTTCGACGTCATCCCGTTGTCGGCGAGCGAAGGATCGTTCGGCGAGGCGAACTTCGGGTAGACCACCCCCCAGTTGCCCGGGCCCACGCCGAGGAGCGGATGGTGCGACGACATCCGCAGGGTGTTCCCGTACTGCACGAGCCGACCGCGCCCGCTTCCCTCCTTGTAGTTCACGACGCTGCGCGCCGTGTCGAGGTAGGGCGAGTCGCTCTTCCAGTCGAGGGTGTTCGGGAGGATCAGCGCGAGGATGGCGCCGATCCCCGCGGCGAAGGGGAGCGCCCAGACCCGCCGCCAGCGCACCGAACCGGGGGATTGCCGGAAGATCAGGAAGCCTAACGGCGCGACGACCACCCCGCAGACGATGAGCGCGAGCCACGCGGCGCGGCTCCGCGAGAGGATCAGCGCCGCCGAGACGATCCCCACGCCGACGCACCAGCGGATCCACGACCCCCTGGAGCGCGCGCCGAGCGCCATCAGGATCAGCGCCGGGGTCGCGATGACGCAGAGGTGCGCCATGAAGTTCCGGTTGCCGAAGGTGCCGCCGGGGGCGCGATTGAGGCTGAAGTACTCGGTGCGGAGCCCATACGCCTGCAGCAGCGACGTCGCGGCGCCGAGCACCGCGGTGAAGGCGAGCACACCGATCAGCGGCCGCGCCAGACCCGCGCGGGCGACGGCGCGCGCCGTCCAGAAGCACGCCGCCCCCGCGAGGGAGATCATCACCGCGCGCTGGGCCGCCCACCAGTTGGTGGAGAAGAGCGCCGCCAACGCGCCGAGCGCGAGGAAGATCGCCAGGAACTGGTCCACCCGGGCGAGCGCCAACCGCCTCACGCGCAGCCCGACCAGCAGCGTCGCGAGGAGCGCGGTGCCGTGCAGCGCCAGCTCCTTCGGGACGAAGAAGCGATCGAGGTCGAACTGCTTGTAGGGGGCCGCGGCGAGGACGACCGCGATCGCCCCGAGCTGGAGGACGCGCAGGGCCAGCCGCGTTCCGATGGTCGGCCGCGGGGAGTCGGGGTGTTCGGAGCGACCGCGGTCGCGCAATCGGGGCACTCAATATGATACTATGTAGTCCGTTGACCGTGCACGTCCCGCCCTCGACCGATCCTCGTGGCTTCCAACGCTCCGCCCGGCGTCCCGCTTCTCACCCGGATCTTTCCGCGCGCCTCACAGGGGCGCGATGAGCTTCTCGCCGGACCGATCCGCGGCGAGCTGCTCGGCGCCGACCAGCTCGCGCAGCGCGCACGCACCCTCGCGCGATCGCAGAAGATCGCCGAGCCGTCGCGACGCCGCCGCCGCCACACTCCACTGCTCGCTCGGCTCAACGAGACGCGCGCGGTCCTCGCCGCGGCGCACGAGCGCCTGACGAAGGCGGCCGACGCCGAGATCGACGTCGGGCCGGCGGGCGACTGGCTGCTCGACAACGCGCACGTGGTGCAGGAGCACATCCGGGAGGTCCGCGAGAGCCTCCCGGGCGGCTATTACCGCGAGCTCCCCGAGCTGGCGAGCGGCAGCCTCGCGGGATACCCGCGCGTCTACGAGCTGGCGATCACCCTCATCGCGCACACCGAGGCGCGCATCGACCTCGAGAACGTCAGCCTCTTCGTCGGCGCGTTCCAGGAGCGGTCCACGCTCTCCGTCGGAGAGCTGTGGGCGGTGCCGGCCATGCTGCGGCTCGGCCTCATCGAGAGCGTGCGGCGGATGGCGCTGCGTACCGTGCAGCGGCTGGACGAGGTCGAGGCAGCCGACCGCTGGGCGGTGAAGCTCCTCGCCGCGATCTCCCACGACCGCGGGCCGTTAGGCGCGATGCTCGGCAACTCGCTCGACGACTTCGTCCGCAACACCCCGCCGCTCACCCCGCAGTTCGTCGCGCGGCTGCTCCACCAGCTCCGGCTCTCCAAGGAGTCCTTCCCGCCCCTGCTCTGGTTCGAGCAGTGGATCGCCGAGGAGGGGCCGACGTCCGAGGAGGCGATCGCGCGCTCCACCGAGCGGCTCGCCCTCACGCAGGTGATGACGGCGAACAGCATCACCAGCCTGCGCGCCATCGCGCGCATGGACTGGCGGTCGTTCGTCGAGCGGCAGAGCGTGATGGAGCAGGTGCTCCGCGACGATCCGAGCGGGCACTACACCGGGATGACCTTCCAGACGCGCGACCACTACCGGCACGTGGTCGAGAAGGTCGCCAAGCGGACGAAGCGCCGCGAGCAGGACGTCGCCCTCGCGGCGATCGAGCTGGCGCGGGGGGGCGAGGGGCTCGCCCCCGGCGACGACCGCCGCCGTCACGTCGGCTACTACCTGATCGACGACGGGCGCCGCGAGCTCGAGCGGGTCGCCGGCTACGTGCCGACCATCGGCGAGCGGGTCCACCGCTTCGCGCTCCGCCACCCGAACGTGATCTTCGTCGGCGGGATCGTCGCGGTGACGACCGTCGCGCTGCTCGCGGTGCTCGCGCTCGCCGGACCGTGGGGGCCCGTCGTCGCGCCGCTGCTCCTCGCCTTCGCCTTCCTCCCCGCGCTGGACATCGCGGTGAGCATCGTCAACCAGCTCGTCGCGGCGTTCCTTCCGCCGCGCGTGCTGCCGAAGCTCGAGCTCCACGAGCACGGCATCCCGCCGGAGCTGCGCACCGCGGTCGTCATCCCGACCCTCTTCGGCTCCGTCGAGGCGGTGCGCGAGGCGCTCGACACCATCGAGGTGCAGTTCCTCGCCAACCGCGAGCCGAACGTCCACTTCGCGATCCTCAGCGACTTCACCGACTGGAAGGAGGAGCATCGCGAGAGCGACGACGAGATCGTCGCCGCCGCGGTCGATGGGGTGAAGGCGCTCAACGCGCGCTACGCGCCGGGCGACGACGCGGCGTTCTACCTCTTCCACCGCCCACGGCTCTGGAACCCGCAGCAGGGCGTCTGGATGGGGTGGGAGCGGAAGCGCGGCAAGCTCGCCGAGTTCAATCGCTTCCTGCGCGCGAGCGGTCCGGCGAGCGAGTTCCGCCATGTCGATTCCGGCGCCTCCGGCGCCGCGGCTCCAACAGCAGGGGGTACCGGCGGCCCCGCCTTCACCACGATCATCGGCGACGTCGAGACGATCCGGAAGAGCCGCTACGTCATCACCCTCGACAGCGACACCGTCCTCCCGCCGGACGCGGCGCCGCTGCTCATCGGGACGCTCGCCCATCCGCTGAACCGCGCCGTCTACGACCCTGCGTTAGGCAGGGTCGTCCGCGGCTACGGCATCCTCCAGCCGCGGGTCGGCGTCGCGCTGCCGAGCGCCCACCGCTCGCACTTCGCGGCGATCCACTCCGGGCACCCCGGCGTCGACCCGTACACCACCGCGGTCTCCGACGTCTATCAGGATCTCTACGGCGAGGGAAGCTTCACCGGGAAGGGGATCTACGACGTGGACGCCTTCGAGAAGGCGACCCACGGCCGCTTCCCCGAGAACACCCTGCTCTCGCACGACCTGATCGAGGGGAACTACGCGCGCGCCGGGCTCGCGACCGACATCGAGGTCTACGACGACTATCCGACGCGCTACCTCACCTACACGCGGCGGAAGCACCGCTGGATCCGCGGCGACTGGCAGCTCCTCGACTGGCTGACGCCGCGCATCCCGGGGCCGAATGGCCCCGAGCCGAACCGCCTGTCGCTGCTCTCGCGCTGGAAGATCCTCGACAACCTGCGGCGCAGCGTGAACGAGATCGCCCAGCTCGCGCTGATGCTCGCCGGGTGGACGCTCTTCCCCGGATCCGCGGTCCGCTGGACGCTCATCGCCCTCGGTGCGATCGCGGCACCGTGGGTGGTGTCGGCGATCCTCGCGATCCTCCGGCCGCCATTCGACAAGAGCTGGCGGGCCTACTACGCCGCGGTCGGTCGCGATCTGGTGACGAGCGGGCAGCAGCTCTTCATCGCGATCACCTTCCTCCCGCACCAGGCGTTCGTGAGCGCGGACGCGATCCTCCGCACGCTCTGGCGGCTCTACGTCTCGCGGAAGAAGCTCCTCGAGTGGCAGACGGCGTCGCAGGTCGAGCGGATG
>DATAIN010000277.1:0-2526 GCA_036262635.1 Gemmatimonadaceae bacterium
GATGAACTCGGCGGTGAAGTGGCGGAGAGAGTCGCGCATTGTTGGGTGTGGGGTGGTGGGGGGTGGGGTACGGGACGGGCCATTAGCCGTTGGCCGTTAGCTGTCAGAAACCGCGGTTACCGCTGTCTCTCGACGCTAATGGCTAATGGCTAACGGCTGCGGTCACGGTCCATGCGCCAGGTACGTCTTCTCGTACAGCGCGATCGAGTGCTGCACGACCTGCATCGCGACTTCGCTCTTCTCCCAGCCGAGGATGGTCACACGCTTGCCCTCGAGATCCTTGTAGATGTGGAAGAAGTGCTCGATCTCCGCCAGATAGTGCTGCGGCAGGTCGGCGATGTCGAAGTACTCGTTGTGGAACGGGTCCGACGCCGGGACCGCGAGGATCTTGTCGTCCGGCTCACCCTTGTCGAGCATCTTCAGGACGCCGATCGGCCGCGCCTCGATCTGGCAGCCGGGAAAGGTCGGCTCGTTGATGCGGACGAGGATGTCGAGCGGGTCGCCGTCCTCGAACAGCGTGCGCGGGATGAAGCCGTAGTCGCCCGGGTAGTGCACCGCCGAGTAGAGCACCCGGTCGAGCTTGAGGAGCCCCGTCTGCTTGTCCAGCTCGTACTTGTTCCGGCTGCCGCGCGGGATCTCGATCACCGCGGTCACCAGCTCCGGCGGGTGCGTGCCGGGCGCGATGTCGTGCCAGGGATTGATCGCGCTCACGCCGAGACCGGCTCGCTGGCCCGTGCCTTCGCGTTAGGCGGATAGACGCGGTTGTACTCCCCTCCCTCGCGCGTCATCACCCCTTTGTACGCCATCGGCTCCTCCTCGACGCCGAAGTTCGCCGCGTGGAGCTCGGCGATCCGCGCCAGCTCGGCGCTCGTCAGCTTCGGCAGGTCGCTCGCCGCGGCGAACTCCTCGAGCTGCGCGTCGTCGTAGACGTTCGGCAGCGTCGTCACGACTCGCGGCTCGGCGAGCAGCCACTTCAGCGCCGCCTGGCCGAGCGTCATGCGCGCCGCGAGGAACTCGAGCTCGCGCACCTTCCGGATGCCGTTCGTGAGCCACGACCGCGGGCGGTGCCGGCGGTGGTCGTTGGCGGCGAACACCGTGTCCTCGGTGTACTTCCCCTCGAGCATCCCCGACGCGTGCGTGACGCGGATGTTGAAGCAGCAGCTCGTCGAGTGCTTCTTCGCCGCCTCGATCATCGCCGTCCCCGGATGCTGCTCGAGGATGTTCCAGATCATCTGGATGGTATCGATGTCCGACTCGCGCTCGATCAGATCCACCGCCTCGTAGAGCCAGCCGATCGCCGGTCCGAACGCCGCGCCCCACGCGCGGATCTTCCCCTCGCGCTTCAGGTCGCGCAGCGTCTGCCAGAGCGCGGGGTCGTGGACGTGCTCCATCTTGACGTTGTGGATCTGGAGGACGTCGACGTAATCCGTCTCCAGCCGCTGCAGGCAGCGATCGACCGCCATCCGGATGTATGCCGGGTCCGTGCGCTGCGGGAGCTCGCTCTGGCCGCGGCGCGCCTTCGCCGCGCTCTCGTCGTAGATGTCGTAGCCGACCTTCGTCCCGATGACGACCTTGTCGCGCATCCCGCGGAAGGCGCGGGCGAGCTGCGTCTCGCTCCGGCCGTTGCCGTAGCTGTCCGCGGCGTCGAAGAAGGTGATCCCCTCCTCGTCGTGCGCGCGGCGGAGCATCGCGATCGCTTCGTCGTCGGTCTTCTCGCCCCACCAGCCGGTGGCGAGGGTCCACGTGCCGAAGCCGACCTCGCTGACCTCGACGGCGGCGCCGGGAAATTTGCGGTACTTCATGATGACCTCGCGAGCCGCCTAACGCGCGGCGAGCAGCCGGGCCGCGGTGGTGGCGAAATACGTGATGATGATGTCGGCGCCCGCGCGGCGGATCGAGAGCAGGGAGTCCATCATCGTCCGCTCCCCGTCGATCCAGCCTCGCTCGGCGGCCGCCTGAATCATAGCGAACTCGCCGCTCACCTGGTACGCGGCCACGGGGTAACCCGTGGCTGCCTTCACCCGATGGATGATGTCGAGAAAGGGGCCGGCCGGCTTCACCATCACGACGTCAGCCCCCTCCTCGATGTCCTGGATCGCCTCGCGCACCGCCTCGTCGGCGTTCGCGGCGTCCATCTGGTAGCCACGGCGGTCCCCCGACTTCGGCGCGCTCTCGGCCGCGTCGCGAAAGGGCCCGTAGAACGGCCCCGCGAACTTCGCCGAGTAGCTCATGATCGGCGTCTGCTGGAACCCCTCGCGATCGAGCGCCTCGCGGATCGCCGCGACGCGGCCGTCCATCATGTCGCTCGGCGCAACCATGTCCGCGCCGGCGCGCGCGTGCGAGAGCGCTTCCTTCACGAGCAGCGCGATGGTCTCGTCGTTCACCACCTCGCCGTCGCGGAGGATCCCGCAGTGACCGTGGTCCGTGTACTCGCACATGCAGACGTCGGTGACGACGACGAGCTCGGGGATCTCGCGCTTCAGGGCGCGCACCGCTTCCTGGACCGGGCCCTTCTCGTCCCACGCC
>DATAIN010000278.1:0-18786 GCA_036262635.1 Gemmatimonadaceae bacterium
CGCTCGTTCTTCACGACGTCGCGCTGCAGGTCGAGCTTCGCCTGGTCCATCGTCGGCAGCAGCCATCCCATGCGATCGGCGTCGAGCCAGAGCGCGAGCGGAAGCGCGTTCGATGGTACGAGCTCGTAGTAGTTGGTGCGATCCTGCGTCGTCGAGCCGTTGTTCTCTCCACCGGCTGCTTCGAGCCACTGGTCGAAGGCGCCCACCGGCACGTGCTGGGAGCCCATGAACATGATGTGCTCGAAAAGGTGGGCGAACCCCGTACGCCCGGTCTGCTCGTTCCCCGAGCCGACGTGATACCAGGTATCCACCGCGACGATCGGCGTCGAGTGGTCCTCGTGCAGGAGAACTTCGAGCCCGTTCGGGAGCGTGTACCGCTCGACCTTGATCGAGGGCACCGATTGCGCTCCTCCGCGCGCCGCGCCGATGGCGAGCGCGCCGGCGAGGAGAGCGGCCGATGCCGCGACGTGGAGAGTTCGACTCACTGCGACCTCCGTTCGAGTAGAAAGACGACGGGGACCTTGAACGACTCTCCGACCACGTAGCGCCAGGCTTCATCCCGGTTCTGCGAGATCGGGCTCGTCCGCGTGGGAGACGTCAGCGGCTCGAGGCCGAACCGCCGCGCCAGTATGGACAGTCGCAACATGTGAAAAGGATCGCTCACCAGGATCACGTCCCGTCGCGCCTGCCCTTTCATTATGGTTGCGACTCCGCTCAGCGACTCGCGCGTCGTCCGGCCGCGGGTCTCCAGAACGATGGCACTGTCGGGGACGCCGCGGCGCAGTGCATAGCGCCGGCTGACCGCCGCCTCGCTCGTCGTGTCACCCTCCCCGCGTCCCCCGGTGAAGATGACGCGCGGCGCCATCCCCTCGCGCCAGAGCCCGATCGCATGGTCGAGCCGGGCGCGCAGCACCGGCGACGGACGGCCGACGTACTGCGCGGCGCCGAGCACGACGATCGCCGATGCGGGACGCGCTTCGTCACGGTTACCGGTCGCGACGATCTCCGCCATGGTGAATACCCAGCCGGCGACGACGAGCAGCAGGGCGGCGAGGACCGTCCGCCGTGCGACTCGCCACTTCCGTACGGGGCGACGGGCGCCGCCGGCTGCGTCGTGCGCGCGCCGCTGCGCGCGGGCCCGGGCCTCTGCGATCATCGCGAACAAGGTAGCGCGCTCCCCCTGCCCCCGGAACGGGCGTAGCGCCCCGCGGGCACGCCGGCTATTCGGCCAGGCTGAGCAGAGCGAGCCAGAAGACGTCGAAGGAGACGCGCGATTCACGCTCCGGATTGAGCGATGTCTCGAGCGCGAGCCCGTCGAGCACCGCGACGACGACCCCGGAGAGCAGCTCCACCGGGACGCGCGGCTTGAGATCGAGCAGCGAGAACAGGCGGGCGGTGGTCGTTTCCGCTTCCGCATGACGCAGCCGTGCCGCCCGGCGTGCGGCGAGCAGCGCGCCGGAGGAGGGATCGTGCATCAGCTCCAGCAGCACGCGCAGCTCCTCGAGCTCGAGCTCGCGGGCGATCCAGCGCCAGACCGCGTCGATCGCCTCGGGCGGCTTGCAGCCGGTGAGCGCCGCGCGCTCGCGCGCGAGCAGTCGCTCCGTGAGCCACTCGATGAGCCGCGCCAGCAGCGCGTCCCGGTCGCGGAAGTGGTAGTGGATGAGCGCCTTGCTCACCCCCGCCTCGGTCGCGACGTCCTGCATGCTCAGTCGGACGAGCCCCGCGTCGCGGACGCGGCGCGCTGCGGCGGCGAGGATCTTCGCCGGCGCGGATTCGCCGTTCGGCTCGGGGGTCGCGGGACGCTCGCTCAGAGGGTGATCCTCGTCCGCGGCTCCGGCGCCTGAACCCGGTAGCCGGACGCCGTTAGGCGCTCGCGCAGCGCGTCCTGCGCCGGCGGCTCGCCGTGCACGAGATAGACGTCGCGCAGGGCGGGGGATTTCTTCCGCAGGTCGCCCAGCCACCGACCCAGCTCGTTGCGGTCGGCGTGCGCGCTGTACCCGTTGAGCACCACCACCTCGGCGCGCAGTGGGAACTGGTCGCCGAGGATGTTGAGCATCGGCCGCTGCTCGACGATTCGCCGGCCGAGTGTGTGCTCGGCCTGGAAGCCGACGATCAGCACCGTGTTGCGCGGATCGCCGACCCCGTTCGCCAGGTGATGCACGATTCGTCCAGTCTCCGCCATTCCCGACGCGGCGATGATGATCATCGGTCCGTTCTGGGAGTTGAGCGCCTTCGATTCGTTGACGTCGCGCGTGTAGCGCAGGAGATCGAAGCGGAACAGCTCCGTCACCTCCCGCACGAAGTCCTCCGTCCGGTCGAACAGGTCGGGGTGCATCTCGAAGACCGCGGTCGTGTCGATGGCGAGCGGGCTGTCCACGTAGATCGGGATCTGCGGGATCTTCTTCTCGCGCGCCAGGATATGCAGGTCATAGACGATCTCCTGCGTGCGTCCCACCGCGAAGGCGGGGATCATCACCCGCCCGCCGCGCGCCGCGGTCGCGGTCACCACCTGGGCGAGCCGCTCGCGCATGTCCTCCACCGGCGGGTGGTCGCGATCGCCGTAGGTGGACTCGAGCAGCACGATCTCCGCCTCGCTGGGGGGCTGCGGATCGCGGATGATCGGCAGTCCGTACCGCCCGACGTCCGCCGAGAAGACGAGGCGGCGCGACACGCCCTTCTCGCTGCAGTCCACGATCACCGACGCGGAGCCGAGGATGTGTCCCGCGTCGACGTAGGTCACGCGCACCCCCGGCACGACGTCGAACGGCTTGTTGTACGGCACGCCGACCATCAGTTCCTGCACGCGCACCGCGTCGCGCATCGTGTAGAGCGGCGGCAATACAGCTTTCCCATGGCGGGCCAGGTGCTTCGCGTCCTGCTCCTGGATGTGCGCGCTGTCGGCGAGCATGATGCCGCAGAGGTCGCGCGTCGCCGGCGTCGCCCAGATGGTCTTCTCGTACCCCTCGCTCACGAGGAAGGGCAGCCGCCCCGCGTGATCGATGTGGGCGTGCGAGAGGACGATCGCGTCGATCTCGGCGATGGGGATCGGCAGCGCGCGGTTCTTCGCGTTCGTCTCGCTCCGCTTTCCCTGGAACAGCCCGCAGTCGAGCAGAACGGTCTTCCCGCCGACGCGGAGGATGTGGCAGGAGCCGGTGACCTCGCGCGCCGCCCCGTAGAACTCGAGCTCCATGTGCGATCCGGTCCGGGTCAGGGATCGACGACGTCGCGCTGGAACACGATCGTCAGACGCGTGCCGTCCTGCGCCATCATCGCCGGCTCCCAGCGGGAGCGGCTTCGCTCGTTGAGCAGGTCGGTCAGCGCATTCTCGTCGTCGCGGGGGTGGCGCGTCAGCTGGAGCATCACCGCCTGGTATTCTTTCATGGTCGCGAAATTACTAGCTTCCCCGGCATGGACACCACCCCGCTCTTCCCGACACTGCGCCTCGTTCGTCATCCACTCGTCCAGCACAAGGTGACGGTCCTCCGCGATAAGCGGACCCCGACGAAGATCTTCAAGGAGCTCGTCGACGAGATCGCGATGCTGATGGCGTACGAGGCGACGGCGGATCTTCCACTCGAGCCGGTGGCGGTGGAGACGCCCCTCGAGACCACCGAGGGCCGTCAGGTGAGCGGGAAGAAGATGACGCTCGTGCCGATCCTTCGCGCCGGCCTGGGGATGGTCGAGGGAATTCTCCGGCTCGTCCCGTCGGCGCGCGTCGGGCACATCGGCCTCTATCGCGACCACGACACCCTCGAGCCGGTGGACTATTACTTCAAGGTGCCGGGCGACGCGGCGGAGCGCGACTTCTTCCTGCTCGACCCGATGCTCGCCACCGGGGGGAGCGCGGTCTCCGCGGTGGCGTCGCTCAAGCGCGCCGGCGCGGCGCGCATCCGTTTCCTCTGTCTCGTCGCCGCCCCCGAGGGCGTCAAGCGCCTCGCCACCGCGCACCCCGACGTGATCGTCTACTGCGCCGCGCTCGATCGCGAGCTCAATGCCCAGGGCTACATCCTACCGGGGCTCGGCGACGCGGGGGATCGGTTGTTCGGGACGCGGTAGGAACCGAACGCGCCACGCTGGCGGCTGGAAGCTGAGGGCCGCAGGCGACGACGGGAATGCGAACGGCGGGTGAAGAGTGATCTTCACCCGCCGTCATCGCTCTGCTTTCGCTTACTGCCTATCGCCTCCAGCCTCCAACCGCCTCACCCGAACCACTCCCGCGGGCAATCGCGCTGCTGTCTCGCCGCGTCGATGATCCAGCGCTGGGACTGCGTATCGGTGACCTCGTCGGCGACCGAATTGAACCAGAGCGCCGCGCGCTTCAGGTCGCCCACTCGCCGCCAGAGCTCTCCGACGAGGTAGCTCAGGACCGCGCGCTCCTCGCGAGGCACGCCGTCGAAGCTCGAAAGCGCCTCCTCGAACTTCCACGCCGCCTTCCGACGGAAGAAGCGCTCCGCTTCGACGTCGCCCTCGTCCACGCAGCACCAGGCGGCGCGAAGCAGCAGGTCGGCGACGTGACGCGGCTCGCTCGACTGCCAGTCGGCGACCTTCGCCGCCGCTTCGTACTTCTCCGAGCCCGTCATCCCCGTCGATGCGACCGGCGCCAGCTCGTTCCAGACGTGCTCCTTCAGCGTCGGCGTGACGTCCGCTTCCTCGGTGAAGTCGCGCTCCGCCCCCGAGTATCCGCACCGGTTGCAGGTGTGGATCAGGTACGGCAGCGGCTGGGTGCCAGCCGCGCGCTCGTGGAAGTCGGTTCGCTTGCCACCGAACGAATTGGTCGACACCACCGCTTGCGAGCGGAAGCGGGTGTCGCACACGGGACACTTGAGATCGATCTGCTGGAGCGTGGTCATCGGCTACCTACCTACTTGCGCTTCGATTCTCCCCGCTTTTGCACAAAGGAAAATCTGTGCCAAGTGCTTCGCGATACCGCCCTTGTTCGGTTTCACGTGCACATGTATCATTCCGCCCGTCTCGTCACCGGGCGACTCGCCGGTTCCGCGCCGCCACCCGCGACCTGGGCGTTGATGCTCATCAACCTGCTCCCGGATTTCTTCTCCGCCCTCCAGAGCTCCGACCCGGTTGCCGCCTACCAACGCTACTTCGATGCCCATCGCCGTCTCCTGACGGCCTACTGGCAGAACTACGTCGTCGATCCCGACGGCGCTCACTTCCACGACGTCGTCCGTAGCACAGTCGCCGCCGACCGCGCCGATCTCCGCGCGATGCTCGAGCGAACAGACGTCGTCTCCCTCGCCCGCACCACCGAGCAGCAGTGCGCGACGCTCCTCGACGTCGACGTCGACATCGACGTCGTCCTCATGGTCGGCGTCGGTGCCGCGAACGCCGGTGAGCTGGTCGTCGATGGGCGGGGGATCGCCTTCGTCTGCCTCGAGCACTTCACCAGCGTCGCGAACCCGGAGACCCAGGGGCTCGGCCTCGATCCGGAGCTCGTTCCCCTCTGGCTCGCCCATGAGATCGCGCACTGCGTCAGGTACACGTCACCTGGCAGCCGGAGCGAGATGCGCGCCCTCGTCGAGGAAGCGGGTGGCTACTACTCGTACTGGGAGACCGGCCGCCGCGCCCCGCTGCGCGAGTTGCTCGTCAACGAGGGGCTCGCCGTCCAGGTCTCGCAGGCGATCAGCCCCGGCCACGCGGCGTGGGAGTACTTCGGCTACGCGCGGCGACAGTATGCGCGCGTCCGCGAGCTGGAGAGCGTCATCGCTCGCGCCGTCGTCCCCGACCTCGACGCGAGCGCGCTCGGCCTGCGCCTGCGCTATCTCTCGGGCGGGATGAGCGACGAGGCGCGCACCGTCGACCGCTACGTCCTCCCCGAGCGGAGCGGCTACCTCCTTGGCGCCCGCATCGTCGAGCCGGCGATCCAGGCGCGCGGTCTCTCCTGGGCCGTCCGGGCGAGCGCCGGCGAGCTGACCGAGTTCGCCCGCTCGGGCGCGGCGACGGCCTGACGGCTCACTTCCCGACACAGAACGACCGGAAGACTCGATCGAGCACGTCGTCCGTCTCGACGACGCCGATCAGCTCCTCGAGCGCGGTGACCGCGGCGCGCAGGTGCACCGCGATCACCGGGGCCGGCAGGTCGCGGGCCGCCCACGCCGCGGCGAAGTCCCGCAGCTCGGACCGCGCCATGCGGAGCGCCGCGAGATGACGGGCCCGGGTCACCACCGGAGCGTCGAACGCCGGCGTGCCTAACGCGCCGCCGATGTCCGCGTCGATCCGCTCGAGCAGCGCGGCCAGCCCCTGCCCCGTTTCGGCGCTCACCGCGATCGCCGCGGCTCCGGCCGGGAGCGTCGCGTCGCCCTGCCCCGCGACGTCGCTCTTCGTCAGGACCTCCACGATCGGGGCGCCCGACACCGCCGCGATGCGCCGCCGCGTCTCCGCCACCTCGTCGTAGCGCTCGGCGCAGGCGAGCACGAGCTGTGCGCGCGCCAGCCATCGCTCGCTCACCTCGATCCCCAGCCGCTCCAGCGGATCCATCGTGTCCCGCAGTCCCGCGGTATCGACCAGGCGGATCGGCCAGCTCCGGCCATCGACGACCGCCTCGATCGCGTCGCGCGTCGTGCCGGGAATCGGCGTGACCAGGGCCCGCGCCTGGCCGAGCAGGGCGTTGAAGAGGGAAGACTTGCCGGCGTTAGGCGGTCCCGCGAGGACGACCACCGCTCCCTCCCGCACGAGCTCTCCCATCGGCGCGGTGGCCAGCAGCGCGTCGAGCATCTCCGCGACCCTGGCGGCCGCCGCGGTGATTCGCTCGGGGGCGATCGGACCGTCGTCCTCCTCGGGGAAGTCGATGTCGTAGGCGATCAGCGCCTCGACCTCGAGCAGCGCATCGCGCAGCGCGAGCACGCGGCGAGCGAGCCCCCCATCGAGCGTGTCGAGCGCGACGCGCTGTGCCGCGCGTGACGTCGCGTCGATGACGTCGCCGATCGCCTCACCCTGTGTCAGCGTGAGCGTTCCGTTCGCCACCGCGCGGCGCGTGAACTCTCCTGCTTCCGCCTGCCGCGCGCCGGCGCTGATCAGCGCCCCGAGCACGAGCGCCGACGTCACGGGCCCGCCGTGAGTCGAGATCTCCACCATCGGCTCGCCGGTGAAGGAGCGCCCGGCTTCGAAGCGGGTGACCAGTGCCCGGTCGAGGGTCCCGCCGGTCGCGGGGTCACGCACGGCGACGAGGCTCGCGACTCGCGCCGGGGTCGGCCACTCGGCGATCAGCCGTGAGGCGATGGCATCGGCAGCCTCACCACTCATCCGGACGATCGCCAGTGCACCGCGCCCCGGCGCCGTCGCGATCGCGGCGATGGTGTCGCTTCCTCCACGGAGCGCCGCGAGAATGCTCGGCGCGGCGGCCGGACGCGTCGCCTCGGCGCCCATCGTCAGGCGACCGGCGCCACCTCGAGCTCGAACGCGTCCCCGGGCTCGATGACGCGCACCTGGTGACCGCGCGCGTGGTGCGGCAGCATGGCGCGCAGGCGAACGATCGCGTCGTGGGCGCCAGCGGTGAGGTGACGGAAGGTCCCCCAGTGATACGGAATCAGGATCTTCGCGTCGAGTCGCTCGAACAGCGCGAGCGCGTCATGGCTCGTCAGGTGGCCGCGCCGGAAGTTGAACTTCCACCAGGGCGCATGGCCGATCGGCAGGAGCGCGACGTCGAGCTGCCGGCCGGTCGCGACGATCCGGTCGGCGACGAGTCGTCCGGTCTCCGGGGTCAGCGCGGTGTCCCCCGCGAAGAACAGACTCTGCGAGCCGGTGTCGAGCAGATACATGTTCGCCGCGCTGCGCCAGCGATCCACCGCGTAGCGGCTGCCGACGTGCTTCGCCGACGCGGCCGCGATCGCGATCTCGCCGACCTGTGTCGTCTCGCCCGGGGCGAGAGGAACGGCATTGTCGTGCCCGCGCGCCGCGAGCCACTTCGCGATCGGCGGCGGCGCGTAGAGCGGGATGGTCCGCGGCAGCTCGGCGAGCGACTCGAACGACAGGTGATCCGCGTGCGCATGCGAGAGGAGGATCGCGTCGAGCGCCGGCAGCGCGCCGAGGGCGATCCCCGGCGCGCTCACACGCGGCAGGAATCGCCCGAGGTGTGGATCGAAGTTCGGGTCGGTGAGGATCCGCCGCCCCGCGATCTCGAGGAGCAGCGTCGCGTGTCCGATGTACGTGATGCGCACCCCGGTTCTCCGCGCGTTAGGCGTTCGTCAGCCGCCCGTCCTCAGGCCTGGGAGCCTCGCCGGACCCGCGCCGGCGCCGGGGTGCTCGCTACCGGTCGGAGGTTCGCCTTCGCGCGCTCCTTCGACAGCAGCCACTGCTGCGGGATCGTCACGAGGTTCTGCACCGTGTAGTAGAGGTTCAGCCCGGAGGGGAAGCGGAAGAAGATGACCGTCATCACCACGGGCATGACGTAGGCCATCATCTTCGCCTGGGGATTGGGGGGCATTCCCCGCATGCCGATCCAGGAGAGGAGGAACATCGAGATCCCCATCAGGATCGGCAGGATGTAGAGCGGATCGTGGAGCGAGATATCGGGCAGCCAGAGGAAGGGCAGGCCGCGGAACTCGATCGTGTTCCGGAAGACGAAGAAGAGCGCGAAGAGGATCGGCATCGGGATGAGCATCGGCATGCACCCCGCCAGCGAGCTGAAGGGGCTCATGTCGTGCTCCTTGTAGAGCCGCATCATCTCCGCGTTCAGTCGCTGCGGATCACCGCGGTACTTCTTCTGGAGCTCCTGCAGCTCGGGCTGGATGCGCTGCATCTTGAGGCTCGTCCGCATCGCGCTCTGGTTCAGCGGCCACGTGATCACGCGGATCATGACCCCGAAGAGCACGAGCACCCAGCCGTAGCTCATCCTGAAGGTCTCGTGCAGCCAGAGCAGCGCGCGCATGACGATCGTCGCGAAGGGCTGCACCACCCCCTGGAGGAACCCGCCGTACGGGTTCGCCGTGTCGAGGTCCCTGCCTAACGCGCGGAGCCGGCGCCACTCCTGCGGTCCGGCGTAGACGTCGAAGCTGAAGGCCCCGTTCGTCAGCGGCACCTGGAGCGTGCCCGCCATCTGCGTGACGGCTTTCGTCGCGCGCGGGAGTCCGGTGATCGTCAGCGCACCGAGTGGGTGCGCGGTATCGCGCGCCGCGACCGCGACGAGGAAGTACTTGTTCTTGGTCACCGCCCACGTCATCGGTCCGGGAACGAGCTCCTGCTTCCCGGGATCCACCTGGTTGAAGGAGACGCCCTTGGCCCCTTCCGTCTTCCGCTTGTAGGCGATCGCCAGGTGCTGGATGTCGTCGAGGGTGTCGGCTTCGGCGGAGCGGAGTCCCTGCGGCAGCGTCACGAGCAGCGTCGTCCCGGCGGGTGCGCCCTGTACCGCTCCGGAAACCCGAACCACGTAGCTGTCCGGGACGATGTCGTAGCGCAGTGACAGCTGGCCCGCGGCGGTCGCGGCCGAATATGCCACGCCCTGCGCATCCTTCGTCGCCGTGAAGGGGACGCCGGCGAGACGGATGGTGTCGGCGGGCGTCGCGAGCTGGTAGGACAGCAGCGCCTCGCTCGGGCGCGCGAGCTCGACGAGCGCGTTGCTGTTGCGCTGCTGCGAGCGGTAGTCCTTCATCGTCGCGCCGATCAGTGTCGCTCCCTGGGAGCTGAAGCGCATCTCGGCGCGCGGGCCGGCGATCACCGTCGTCTCGGGCTTGACGGGCGCGGGGGCCGCGCCGCCGGCGGTACCCGGCGCCGCCGCGGTGGCCGCGTTAGGCAGTCCGCTCGCGATCGTTCCGGCTGGAGACGGCGAGACGGCATTGGATCCCGCTGTCGCGGCCGGGGGAAGCGGAGCTCCGGCCCGCGGGGTGGTCTTCGGCGTCGGAAAGAGGATCGGCGTCAGATAGAGAACGAGGCCGATCAGCAGCGCCGCGAGGATGATGCGTCGAGTCATGGATGCAGAGCGCGTGGCATGACGCGCATCGTGTCGGAGATGAGTCGGAAGCGTGTGCTGGAAGCGAGCGACATCCGTCGCTCCCTCAGGGGACCGGGTCGAAGCCGCCCGGCCGGAATGGATGGCAGCGAAGTATCCGTCGCACGGCGAGCCAGCTTCCACGCACCGCGCCATGTCGCTCGAGCGCCTCGATCGCGTACGCCGAGCAGCTCGGCATGTACCGACACTGGCCGCCGAGAAGGGGCGAGAGCGCGACCTGATAGCCACGCACCATGAGAACGAGCACCGTACGCACGCTTCAATATACCCCGGGCCCACGGCGCACGGTCGCGATACATCCGTCAGCCCTCGGACTCGTGCGGTGTTTCGGGCGCGAGCAGGCGAGGCGCCAGCCGTTCAACTTCACGCCGGATTCGCGCGCCGAGCTCGGCCAACTGTGCGAAGGTGAGGCGATATGCCGATGGCCGCGCATGGATCACCAGGTCGATCGGCGGTGCTCCGGGAAGAATCGTCGTCCGTGCGATCTCGCGCAGCCGCCGCTTGAGCTGATTTCGCTCGACGGAGGAGTGTCCGTGCTTGGGAACGACGAAGCCGGCACGTGGATGTGCGACGTGCGAAAGGGAAGCGACCACCCGGACATCGAGATGTTCGGTGCGGAGTCGCTTCCCTGTTCGTGCGATCGCGCGAAGCTCGGTGCCTCGCGTGATCCGGTGACTACGTGGAAATGAAGCGGGCGTACGCGTCGACTATCGGAGAGCGTGACGCGCGCGAGCGCGGCTTACGCGCCGGCGTACTTGCTGGGGAGCTGCACGGTCAGCCGCTTCCGTCCCTTCTTGCGGCGCCGGGCGAGGACTTCACGGCCCCACTTGTCGGACATGCGGGTACGGAAGCCGTGCTTCTTGATGCGGCGCTTGTTGCGCGGGCGATAGGTAGGCTTGCCCATGGAAATGCCTCGAATGAGTCTCGGGTGCAACCGGGTACAGACCGCTAAACCTATCTGGGCTCGGCAGATGGGTCAAGTGATCGTGTCTGGTTTCTCGCGCTCGCGCGTGAGTTCCGGTTGGTGATGAGGTGGCCCGCGGTCGGATGGTCCCGTTTGACTTATCCACACGGCGTCGGTAGCTTCGCCGTCCCCGCGACTTTTCCACACCCCACCCCATGTCGCTCACCGCGCGCGAAATCTGGTCCCGCCTCCTCGACCGCGCTCGGCAGGAGCTTCCCGAACAAACTTTCCGGACCTGGCTCGAGCCTACCGAGCCACTGTCGATCGAGGGCGACACGCTCCTCGTTGGCGCTCCGGATCAGTTCGCGGCGGATTGGAACGACTCGAAGCACGCCGACCTTCTCGCCGGTTACGGGCCGGTCGCGCTCGGTCATCCGATCAAGGTCGCATTCCGGGTGAACGAGGAGCGGAAGGCACGCCCGCAGATGGATCTCTTCGTCGCTCCGCCGGCAGTCGCGCCCGCACTCACGACCGCTGACGCCAAGCCATCTCAGGGTCAGCGACCCAGCAACTTCGCGCCACTCAGCGATCGCTACACCTTCGATCACTTCGTCATCGGAAAGTCGAACGAGCTCGCGGCCGCGGCGGCTCATGCGGCTGCACAAGCGCCAGGAAAAGTTTACAATCCGCTCTTCCTGTACGGCGACACCGGACTCGGCAAGACCCATCTCATGCAGGCGGTCGCGCACGAGATCCTCACCCGGAAGCCGGACATTCGTATCGCGTTCGTCGGGACCGAGCAGTTCACCAACGATCTCGTCGCGGCAATCCAGGGACGTACAACCCAGGAGTTCCGCCGACGGTATCGCGAGCTGGATCTGCTTCTCGTCGACGACGTTCACTTCCTGAAAGGGAAGGAAGCAACCCAGGAAGAATTCTTCCATACCTTCAATGCGCTCTACGAGGCGGGCCGGCAGATCATCCTGACCAGTGATCGCCCACCTTCGGAGATACCAGGGCTCGAAGCTCGCCTGGTGAGTCGTTTCCAGTGGGGAATGGTCGCGGATATCGAGCTCCCGGATCTGGAGCATCGAATCGCCATCCTTCGACACAAGGCTCATCTCGATCATCTCGAGCTCACGATTCCGGAAGACGTCATCCGTTTCATCGCTGAGCATATCCGCTCGAGTGTCCGCGAGCTGGAAGGATCGATCATCAAGCTTCTCGCCTATGCGTCCCTGCGGCATCGCGAGGTGACTGTCGACCTGGCGCGGGAGGCACTCCGTGACAAGCTGCGCTCAGGTCCGGAAGCCGATACCGCCAGCGGAAATGGACAGCTGGACATCATGACCATCCAGCATGCAGTAGCCAGGGAGTGGGGAGTGACCGCGGATGGGTTGAAGTCGAAGACCCGAACGAAGACTTTGACGACTCCACGCCAAGTCGGAATGTTCCTCGCACGTGAGTTTCTCGGAGCTCCCCTCGTCGAGATCGGGATGGCTTTCGGCGGCCGAGATCACTCGACTGTAATTCACAGTCTCGAGCGAGTCACGGAAGGAATCTCGACTGACGACAGCTTCGCCAAACGTGTGGAAAAGGTTCGATCGACTCTACAATCGATGCTGTAGAACTCGAGGCTCGAGAGCGAGTTGTCCACGGAATTCCAGTCGGGAAAAGATCTGTCCCCGACTCTCCACACCGCTCCACGTCGAGCTGACATCAACCGGCATATCACAACACACGTGATCGCAGTAACTTCTCGCGTCTTTCCACAGATGCACAGCTCCTACTGCTACTACTATCGGAGCTTTAAAGCATCTAGCAACAGATAGAGCACTCGAACGATCAACAATCAGGAGCCAATGCGCTTCACCATCACGCGGGAGAAGCTCCAGGAGGGACTGGCTGCAGTGGCAGCCAGTATTCCAGCGAAGACCACTCTTCCTGTACTCGCGAACATCCTGATCGAGACCACGGAGAAGGGGATCCGGCTATCCGGTACGGACCTGGATATCGCGGTAAGCACCGAGGTGAGCGCGGATGTGGAGACAGCTGGGGCAATCACTATCCCGGCCAAGAAGCTCAGCGAAATTGCTCGAGAGCTTCCACCGGCACCGGTGCGTATTGCCAGCTCCGGCGAACAGCGGATCACTCTGGATTGCGGACGCGCACACTTCCGGCTCCTCGGCCTACCACGGGATGAATTCCCGTCGTTCCCGAGTATCAAGTTCAGTGAAAGCTGGCGAGTTCGCTCCGGCGAGCTGCAGAAGCTCATCTCTCATACGGCGTTCGCCGTTTCCACCGAGGAAAGCCGGCCGATCCTCAACGGCGTCCTCTGGGAGCTTCGGCCTGACATGATGCGCATGGTGGCCACAAACGGCCACCGGCTGGCGAAGATGCAGGTGCCGATCAAGTCGAGTGGGATGCCCTCGGCTGATCTCATCGTTCCACCAAAGGCACTCGAGCAGATTCGGCGGCTCTTTCCCGCGGATGAGGAGCTCGAGATCGCCCGTGGTGAGAACCACCTGGGATTCCGGTCTCCGTTCACCGCGGTGTACACACGCCTGATCGAGGGACCATACCCGAACTATGAGCAGGTCATTCCGAAGGACAACGACAAAGTCGCGGTCGCGGACAAGGCTGCTCTCACGAGCGCACTCAAGCGCATGTCGGTGATTGCTTCGGACCAGACCCACCGGATCCGAATGTCCTTCAACGCCGGCATGGCAAAGTTCAGCGTCCAGACGCCGGACCTGGGCGATGCTCAGGACGAGCTCGCCGTCCGATTCACCGGGGATCCGCTCGATATCGGGTTCAACGCAAGCTACCTCCTGGAGATTCTTCGCTTCATCCCGACCGATGAAGTACGCCTCACTTTCCGCGCTCCTGAACGGGCAGCCACCCTTGAACCGGAACAATGGAACGATCCGGCACAGTATTTGTGCCTCGTGATGCCGTTACGACTCGTCGACTGACCGTGTAGCCCCGCCTTGGAGAGCACCCGATGACGCCGATCATTTCGCTCGTGCAAGCATTGGGGATCGCCTACGCCAGCGGGATCAACCTCTACGCGACGGTTGCCATCCTTGGCCTCGCCGAGCGGATGGAGTGGATCGGGCCTCTCCCGGGAGGGCTGTCAGCTGTCGGTCATCCCGTGGTGATCGGGATCGCGGTGGTGCTCTACCTCTTCGAGTTCATCGCGACGCTCATTCCCGGAGTGGCGTCGGCCTGGGAGACCTTTCACAGCCTCATTCGACCACCGGCTGCTGCTGCCCTCGCGGCGATGACGGCATGGCACGGCGAACCCGTCATCATCCTTGCGGCCGCGCTGCTTGGCGGCGGACTCGGGGTCGTCACGCACACGACGAAGCTCGGGCTTCGCTACGCGATCGATACGTCGCCTGAGCCGTTCACCAACGGGGCCTCGAACATCGCGGAGCTGGGACTCGTCGCCAGTGTCGCGCTGTTCATCTGGCATCATCCGTGGATCACACTCGCGATCGCACTGCTCGTGCTGATCGCGCTCGTGCTGACGGTGCGCCTCATCTGGCGTGCACTCCGCCAGGTTTTCTCCGGCCGCTGGATGCCAGGTCCCGGACTGCTGCAGGGCGCGCGCTGTTCGGCGGCTACGCCGCCGCCCCGTTTACCGGGAGACGAATAGCCGTCCAGCGACCGAGCCCATAGCTCCTAGTGCAGCAACGTCACTCGCTGGCGAACGGTCTGCACGAACTCCTGGCGCTGGGTACCGCTGTCGACGATGAGACGCGTCGACGAGTTCCCGACGGCGCCGAGCAGAACACCGAGCTCGGGATCGACGTAGAGGGCGCTGTTCCCTTCCCCGGTTCCCGACAGCGCAACCTGGCGTCCCGCAGCACGGCCCTCCCCCGCGATGCTCGTCGTGGAGGTGCGGGTGATCTCGAAGGCGACGTCGTTCACGCGCCGCGACCAGTCGGCGGGAACGGCGACCCAAGTTGCCTGCGAACGACGCTCGCTGCGCGCAACGACGGGAAGCGTACCGCGGCAGGTCGTCGTGACGAGCGAGTCGGTCCACTGCGTACCCGGCGCGAGCGCGATCGGGAAGGAGACCAGCAGCTCGCGGCTCGCTGACACCACCGCGCCCAGCGGAGTGGTGCAGACACCGGCGCTGTCCGCTGCCGGCGGAGCGTGCAGCGTACCGTTAGGGAGGGCGGTCAGCGTGAAGGGCAACCCCGCGGTCATCGGCGAGCTGCCGCGACTGTTCACGACGGCGAATGAATCCACCGTCCCCTCGATCCCGAGGAGGCCACTGTCGCGAGGGGTGATGCGGTAGGTGACGACCGCCCGTGTGGCGATGGTATCCGCCCGGTCCGTTCCCTGTGCCGTGACGACCGCGTCGTTCCGGATCTCGTAGCGATAGACACCGGGCAGGTACGCGAACGGGTGCGGAACCGGAGGCGCGACGTTAGGCGCCGCGGCCGGAACGGGCTTCGCCGCCGCAGGCGGGGCGGCAGGGGTCGGGAGCGGAGTGGGACCGGCGCTCCGCGACGATCCACAAGCGGTCGCGAGAACGGCGAGAGCGACGACAGCAACGCGGGAGAGGCGAATCATGACGTCGTGGTGAGTGGTCGCCATCGAGCGACGGCGACCGGAGTCGCCGTCGACGTCGATGGTGAAGTACATGCGAGCGGCCTGTAAGCCGGGTTCTGTCGGACGACGAATCGTCCGGACGGTCATTCCTCTCGGAGCGCGGTCGCCCGCGCCCTCCAGCAGCCGACCCGCGGCGTCTTGATCGAGGAGGACTGCCTCTCGCCGCCTATTTGGCCTTGCTCCGACTGGGGTTTACCGTGCCGTCGCCGTTGCCGGCGACGCGGTGGGCTCTTACCCCACCTTTTCACCCTTACCAACCGGCTCACGCCGGCTGGCGGTCTGTTCTCTGTGGCACTTTCCGTCACGCGTGCCTCACGACACGTGTGCCCAGGAGTTACCTGGCAGTCTGTCCAGGGAGCCCGGACTTTCCTCGGCGCACCGCCGTGAGGCGATGCATCGCGACCGTCCGGCCGCTCGCATGCTCATGCAATCTAATGCGTTAGGCGCCAGACAAGGAGTATCGTCACGGTGACCGCCGCCACGGCCCAACCGATCCAGCGACGCGGCTTGGCGACTGTCGGCACGATTGCCGGGGAAGGCGTACCCACGATCGCGTCGTGAAAGTGGCGCGCGTCGTTCCAGCGATCCCCCGGGTCGTGCTCGATCGCGCGCAGTGTCGCGCTCGTCACCCGCCGTGCCGGGCTCGTCGAAGCTCCGCCATCCTCCGTGAGGACAGCGGCCATCACGCCAGCGGTCGTGCGCCCACCGAACGGGGGCTTTCCCGTCGCCGCGAGATAGAACGTTGCGCCCAGCGCATACACGTCGCTCCGGACGCTGAAGTCGCTGCCACTTTCGAGCTCCGGCGCCAGCAAGCCGGCGACGTCGAGCTGCTCGACGAACCGTGCGAGATCGGCTCCGGCCGCGCGCAGCCCCGGAACGATCCCGCTCCAGCGCAGTGTGACGCCTCCAGCACCGTCGACGAGCAGGGTCGAAGGCGAGATCAGTCCGTGCGGGCCGAACCGCGCATGATGTGCGGTGAGCGCCGCCGTCGCCGCGCCGGCGAGGGGGGCCAGCTGCGTCGGGGGAATCGTTCCCTCGCCGGCGAGCCGTTGCGCCAACGGGATCCCAGCCGGCGGCGGCTCGACGACGTAGAGCCAGCTCCCGGTGATTCCCGCCCCGCGGTAGCCATGACGCTCGACGATCCGGACGAACGCATCGGGATCGCGTAGCCCCGCAGTGAGCACGGGCGCGAGCCGCGTGACGCGCACGGCCGTGCCGTCGGCGGTGGTCGCCGCGAACTCGATGCCGAGCGCCGTCGGAGTACCGGCGTCGTCGAGAAAGAGTGGAGCGCCCTGGTTGCGGAGTGCGCGAGCGAATTCGTCGGCGGACATGTCGTGCACGCGAAAGATGACGGGTGACGTTCAGTTGACGTGCGAGCGCACTGTTTCGGCACGTCGCGCGGGCAAGGCGCGACATCATCTTCAGTCGTGGAGGCGCTCCGTGTCGCTCACCCTGCTCTCCTCCTCTACCCCATCAGGGGCCGATGGTCTCGCCGCGGTCACGACAATTCTCGACCCGGCCGAGCGTGCGCGGGTGGACGCCGCCGGGGTCGGCGTCTACCGGGCGCTGCACCGCGACTCGCTGGATGACGTCTTTCGCGACCTGCGAGAGCGGCCAATCGGCGCGGTGCTCGTCTCGGTGTGCCGCTGCCCGGAGCGCGACGCCCAGCGGATCGCGACGATGGTACGCGAGTTTCCACGGATACCCGCCGTGGCCCTGCTGTCACAGGTCGAGCAGCAGACGCCGCGTACCGTGCTCGCGCTCGGCCGCAGCGGTGTGCGAACCATCGTCGACGTGCGGCAGCCGACCGGGTGGCGTGAGCTTCGGACCGTGCTGGTCGAGGGACGCAGCGACGACATCCAGCGTCTCGCCCTCGCCCGGATCGCGACGGATCTGCCTGACGCCCCGGCGGACTGTCAGCTCTTCTTCGAGCAGCTCTTCCGCCCGCGGACCGCGGGAACGATCCGCGTGCTCGCGAAAGCGCTCGGAATCCTTCCCTCGACGCTGATGAGCCGTTTCTTCCGCGCCAGGCTTCCCGCGCCGAAGCGCTATCTCGCCATGGCGCGACTGGTTCGTGCGGCACGCCTCCTCGAGAATCCGGGGCTGTCCATCGCGAGCGTCGCCAACCACCTCGACTACTCCTCGCCGCAGAGCTTCGGACGCCATGTACGCACGATGATCCAGCTGACCGCGGTGGAGTTTCGCGAGCGGTACGACGGGGAAGGGATGCTCCAGCGCTTTCGCGCCGAGCTGATACTTCCGTACGTGGAGGTGCTGCGGCGCTTCGCCCCGCTCAGCGGGGCGTCGCCGGCGAGACGCTGACCGCGAAGCGGGTGATCGACCGGCGGAGCCGCTCGGCGAGCTCCGCGAGCTGCTGGGAGGAGCTGGAGAGTGCGCCGAGCGCGGTCGTCTGCGATACCGCGGCGCTCGAGGCTTCCTCGGCGCGTGCCGCCGCTTCGACCGAGACGCTCTCCATCGAACGAATCGCGTCGGCGAGCTGCCCCATCGTCTCCGACTGGTCGCGCGACACCGCGGCGGCGTCGCCGATCACCGCGGCGATCCGCTCGATCCCCTCGAGCACCGCGCCGAGCGCAGCGGTCGCGTCGGCGGCGACGGTGCCGACGCCGAGCACCTCTTCCTCGCCCTGCGTCATGACGGTGACGGCGGTCCCGATCTGATCGCGGACTGCGGCGATCGCGCCCGCGATCTCCTTGGCCGCGCGATCGCTCTGCGCGGCGAGCTTGGCCACTTCGTCGGCGACTACGGCGAAGCCCTTGCCATGCTCGCCCGCTCGCGCGGCCTCGATCGCCGCGTTGAGCGCAAGGAGGTTCGTCTGCCGCGCGATGCCGGAGACGGCGAGCGCGAACTTGCCGATCTTGTCCGACGACTCGGCGAGCGCACTCACCGCGGCGGCGGACTCGCGGACCTTCTCCCCGATCGTCACGAGCGAATCGGCTGCGCGGCCCGTCGCCTCACGGCTCGACGATGCGGCGGCAACGAGCGCACGCGAATCGGTCTCCATCGCCGCGGCGCGAGTGCGCAAGCCGCTGGCTGCCTCGAGAGCGAGGTCGGTCTGCCGAACGCCGCCGACCGCATGCTGGCGCTGCTCCTGAAGCTTCCGGTGCACGTCACCGGCGGTAGTCGCGAATGCGCTGCCCGCCACGTTGATCTCGCCGGCGGACGCGGCGAGCTGCTCGGCGACGGCGGCCACCTCGTCCGACTCGTGCTGAACGCTGGCGATGAGCTGGCCGATCTGGTCGAGCATCCGGTTGAAGCTGCGCTGCAGGAACCCCAGCTC
>DATAIN010000279.1:0-1572 GCA_036262635.1 Gemmatimonadaceae bacterium
CGGGAGCGATCCGTTCATCCGCGTCATCCGCGTCATCTCACGCAGCTGTTGCCGTTGTCGTTGCGGTTCTCCGCGCCTCCGCGGACCTCCGCGTCTCCGCGGACCTCCGCGTCTCCGCGTTAATCCGGGCCGGCGGTAGAACCTGACCGGAACACGAGGCTACAGCAGGTGACGCCGCCTTCGGCTTTCGCGAGCTCGCCGGCGGCGACGGCGTGAATGCGGATGCCGGCGGCCTCGAGGCGCGCGCGCGTGCGCGGGAATTCGGCGGGAAAGATCACGTCGCTGCCGATGCGAAGCGCATTGGCGGCGAAGGGCTCGGCGGGGTCGACGGCGATCGTGAGCCGCGGTGCGAAGCGACTCTGATCGACCCAGTCCGGGTTCACGAGCAGCAGGTCGTCGGCGACCGGTGTGACCGCGGTCTTGAGGTGGAGGCACCCCTGGTAGGGCATCTCTTCCACCGAGTAGCCGAGGGGGGTCGCGAGTCCGCGGAGCTGCCTGGCTCCGGCGCTGTTCGTGCGTGGGCCGATGCCGACGTACAGTGTGCGGCCGACGCGCATGACGTCGCCGCCGTCGAGCGTGCCGGGGGCGAGGATCGCCGCGATCGGGCGATGGTGTCGCAGCGCAGCACCGACGGCCGCGACCTCCGGACGGCGAGAGTCCGCGCCCGGCCGTGCGAGGATCGCGATCTCGTCGAGCACCACCGCGGTGTCCTCGATGAACACCGCGTCGGCCATCTCCGCGCCGCCCGGTAGCCGAGTGACGTTGCAGCCGATCCGCCGCAGCGTCGCCTCGTACGCCGCATGCTCGTCGCGGGCGCGCTCGAGGTCGATCGACGTTCGCGCGAGGTGCGTCAGCTCGCAGCGCGTGATGGCGGGCGAGATCTCGCGCGTGAGTGCGACGAGGCTCAGCGGCTCCCGCTCCGCTGCGAGTCGGGCATCACGTACCACAGCACCAGGTAGACGAGGATGCCGGGGAAGGCGGCGGAGAGGACCGAGAGCAGGACGAAGCCGATGCGCGTGGCGCCGATCGGAAGGCCAAAGTACTCGGCGAGCCCGGCGCAGACGCCGGCGATCATCCGGTCGTTGGATCGCACGAGCGGCTTGCCCTGCGACTGCCTGCTGGGTAGGTGACTGGACATGATGATACTACGCCTTGCTCGAGGGTGACGTTTCAGCGATCACTGTCCGCCATCGCGTTGATGATCTTCCACTCGTGCGCCGTCACCGGCGACACGGAGAGCCGTCCGATGCGGAGGAGCGCCATCGACGCCAGCTCCCCGTTCTTCTTGATCTCGGCGAGGGTGACCGGGCGCGGCAGACGCCGCACGGCGCGCAGATCCACCATGAACCACGTCGGATCGTCGCGGCTCGACTTCTCGTCGAAGGCGTCGTGCTCCGGGTCGAGCGCGCTCGCGTCGGGGTAGCCTTCCCGCACCACTTCGGCGACGCCGACGATGGCCTGCGGATCGGTCGACGAATGATAGAAGAAGACCTCGTCGCCCTTCGCCATGCCGTCGCGGAGGAAGTTGCGCGCGACGTGGTTCCGGATGCCGTCCCAGTGGGTGGTCTTCCC
>DATAIN010000280.1:0-1817 GCA_036262635.1 Gemmatimonadaceae bacterium
AGGGGCGCAGCGCGGAGCTGCCCGGCCTCGATGCGCTGGCGCACGATGTGGTCGATCACGCCGCGGATCTTCTCGGGCGACGGATCGGCGATGACGCGTGTCGACGCCTCGACGCCATCGGCGAGCATGACGATCGCCGTCTCGGCGCTCTGCGGTGTGGGGCCGGGATAGGTGAACTCCGCCTGGTTCACGGTGGACGGGTCGCGCTCCTTCGCCTTCTCGAGGAAGTACGCGATCGAGCCCGTACCGTGATGCTCGGCGATGAACGCGCGGAGCGCCTGCGGGAGCTTCTCCTTTTCCGCGAGCTCGAGCCCGGCCTCGATGTGATTGCGGATGATCCCCGCGCTGGTCTGCGGCTTGAGCTTCTCGTGCGGGTTCCGCCCCTGCTGGTTCTCGATGAAGTACTGCGGCTTCTTCAGCTTGCCGATGTCGTGGTAGTACGCGCCGACGCGGGCGAGCAGACCGTTGGCGCCGATCGCGTTCGCGGCGGCCTCGGCGAGGTCCGCGATGCGCATGGTGTGCGAGTACGTGCCCGGAGCCTCGAGGCTGAGCCGGCGCATCAGCGGCCGATTGAGGTCCGACCACTCGAGCAGACGCAGATAGGTGTCGATCCCGGTGAAGTCCTCGGCCAGCGGCAGCAGCGCCATGGCCAGCGGCACGCAGACGAGCGCGTTCAGCGCACCCCACCCCGCACTCTTCAGGATCTCCCTCCCGCTCCAGTCGAGCATCAGGCCGAGCGCGACGGCGATGGCGAGATAGGCCAGCGAGATCGTCACGATCGGCGCCAGCGCCTCGTTCCGCCGGTGGAGCGCCCGCACGCTGAAGGCGGCCGCTGCGCCCGCGACCACCCCGATGAAGAGCGCGTTCGTCCCGCGGAAAGGTGCCTGGCTTCCGACCAGCACGGCGAGCACCGTGGACGCGATCATCGCGATGCGCGAGTCGAAGATCACCGCGAGCAGCACCGACGCGAGCGCGATCGGCACGAGCTCGCCGCGCATGTACACGCCGCGTCCGATGACCGCCGCGCCGGTGAGCACCACCATGAACACGACGGCGACGAGCACCAGCGCCCGATAGCTCCGATAGAGCTGCGGCCGATAGAGCATCAGCGTGATGCCGACGACGACGAGGAGCATGAAGTTGTAGAGCATCGCGCCCGCGACGCGACCGAACGCGTTCTCTCCTCCGCGCCGCTCCTGCACCGCGAGCTGGAGCCCGCGCAGCTTCTCGTACTCCGCGCGGCCGACCACCTCGTGCGCACCGACGATCTTCTCCCCTTCCCGCACCGTGTAGCGGTCCTCCGACACCGCGGCACGAAGCTCGTCCTGCGCCTTCGTCGTGGCCGCGCGGTCGAGCGTCAGCGTCGGGTGGAAGATGCTGCCGAGAAGCTTCGTGAAGACCGCGTCGCCGAGCGCGGATCCCGGATCGGGATGGATGAGCCGGCGCACCGTGCTCACGAAGATCGAGAACGTCGAGATGCTGTCCGACGGCGCTCGCAGGTCCTCGCTCCCGCGGCGAATCACGACGTCTCCGCGCAGCGTATCGAGGGTGCCGCTCGCCACGACACCGCTGGCGAGCCAGCGCGCGAAGGCGCGCTCGAGTGCGCCGCGCATCGCGGCACGCCGCCGCGGCTGCGCGAGGTATCCGGCTTCCGCCGGCGTGAGCGAGACGCCGTGCTGCGCCGCGGCGCGCTGGACGGCCGGCGTCACCGTCGAGGCGCCCCCCCCTTCCGGCGCCGCGCCGGCGATCGCATCCATCACGCCGGCGAGCTGCCGCGTCGCGGAATCGAGCGCCAGCGGGTTGTAGACCAGCACCGG
>DATAIN010000281.1:0-2650 GCA_036262635.1 Gemmatimonadaceae bacterium
TCGTCTTCCTCCAGCCGACGGACGGCGGGTCCAAGTGCGTCGTCGTGCTGAACTGGTTCGACGAAGTGCGCCGCCGCATGGCCGCCGCGGGCGGCCGGTAGCATCCCGCCGTCATCCTGCGGAGCGAGCGAAGCGAGCGACGCTAGGACCTTCTATCAAGGTGTAGTAGGTCCCAGCACGCGCTACGCGCGTGCGGGATGACAGGTACGCCGTCAGTGCAGCCCCATGCTCGCCAGCAGCTGCCCGTAGCGCGGATCGGATCGGAGCGGTGCGAGCCGTGGTGACACGCGAAGCTGATATCGGCTCGCCATGCCCCATTCCGTCCGGCCAAGCCACGCGAACGCCGAATCGGGCGCATTCCCCGCGAACAGCTCGGCGAAGTGAATGCCCATGAGGCGCGCATCGGGACGGCGCTCCAGGGTGTCGAGCAGCGCGCGCGCTTCCTTCCGATGCTTGCACAACATGTGGACGGCGACGAGGCTGATCCCCATCGACGTGTTTCCCGGGGCGAGCTCCTGTGCTCGTCCGTTCTCGACGTAGGCTTCGGCGCACTTCCCCTGCCGCGCGAGATTGATGGAGAGGGTCGCGATCGTTCCTGGGTTGTTGGGGTCCACGATCCGCGAGCGGTCCTTCAGCACGATCGAGGAGTCGCGTACCCCTGCATAACGTTCGATGTCGACCTTCGCCCCCCGCACGGGCTGCGACAGCGGGTCGAGCGCTTCCGCGCGTCGGATCTCGGTGAGTGCCTCCGCCTTCCGGCCCATCGTCGCGAGCATGACCGCGTACCACTGATGTGCGAGCGCATTGCCCGGCTCGAGCACGATCGCGCGCCGGAACTCCCGCTCCGCGCCCGACCAGTCCGCGTCGTCGGTGAGAAGCGCCGCCAGTGAGGCATGCGCCTCCGAGAGCGTGCTGTCGAGCGCGAGCGCCCGCGCCGCCATCAGCCGCGCACTGTCGGCGAGCGATGCGCGCGGAGCGTATCCCAGTCCGCCGAGGAAGCGGTAACCGTCGGCGAGGCCCGCGTAGCCGAGCGCGAAGGTCGAGTCGCGCGCGACCGCCTCACGGTAAAGGGCGACCGCGTGACGGATCGAGGCCGGGTTGCGGCTGCGGAATGCGTCGCGACCTCGCAGGTACTGCCCGTATGCGATCGGATCGACCGCCGGCGCGAGGCCGCGGCGCGGCATCGTCGTCACGCCATGAACCTGCCTGGCGATCGAATCCGCGATCTCGCGCTCGAGGGCGAGCACGTCCTTCAGCTGTCCGTCGTAGCCCGAGGCCCAGAGGTGCCGGTCGCCGGGGCCGTAGAGCAGCTGCGCGTTGACGTGCACGCGATCGCCCGACGTGCTGACCGTCCCCTCGATGATCCCATCGCAGCCGAGCTCGCGCGCGATCGTCGGCAGCGGCTTGGTCGATCGCTTGTAGCGAGTGACCGAGGTCCGGGAGATGACCGTCAATCGCTCGTGCCGCGCGAGCTCGGTGATGATGGCGTCGGTCACGCCGTCGGCGAAGTACTCCTGCGTCGAATCCCGGCTGAGATTCTCGAGCGGGATCACCGCCAGGCAGCTGATCGGCGGTACCTGGGCCGTCGCCGGGCGGTGTGCTCGTGACACCAGCAGTGCGCCGATACCCACGACCGCGAAGCCCGCGAGCACGAAGGTGCTACGGCGACTCACACGCGGGGTGTCGGCGCGGCGCGGCACGTCCGTGTCGGCCTCCTTCGCGACGAGCGGCTGAGCCGGTGCGGCCGCGACAGCGACCGCGACCGGCGGCGGCGCGGCACGAATGGGCGCACGAATGGGCTCGACGGGCGGCGTCGTCTGCAGCTCTCGGGTCAGTGCGGCGACGTCGGGATGTACCGGTGCGCCCAGCTCCTCGCGCACCATCGCCTCGTGCACGCGAGCATGGCGAATGGCGCCCGCCCCGTCACCGGCCGCGGCGAGTGCGCGCATGAGTCGGAGCGTCGGGTGCGCAGCGAGGGGATCCTCGGCGACGAGCTTTCGCAGCCAGAGCGCGGCGCCAACGTGGTCCCCCGCCGACTCACGCGCGTCGGCCATCCGCTCGAGCGCCTCCGCGTAGCGTCGCCCCAACCGCGTCCGCTCGGCGTCGATCCAGTGCTCGAGCTCGGGCGCGGCCGCCGAGATGTGCACGCCGTCGAGGAAGGGGCCGCGGTAGAGCTCGAGCGCCTCGTCGAGTCTGCCGGCCGTGAGCGCGGCCTCGAGCTCGATCGCATCGCACCAGATGCGCCCCTGATCGACGCCGATCTCGTCGTCGCCGCGGCTCAGGATCGCATCGCCGCCGAGCGCGCGGCGGAGGAAGTGGACCGCCTGGCTGAGCGCGTTGCGCGCCCGTGTCCCGTCCTGCTCGGGCCAGAAGAGCGCGAGGAGCCTGTCGCGGCGGTGAAAGCCGCGCGGCGCCGCCATCACGAGGTAGACGAGGAGCGCGACCCGGCGCGGCTGAGACAGGAGCGCGTGCGCTTCTTCGCCGGCGCCGTTGTGGAGCTGAAGCGCGCCGAGCGTTCGCAGGCGAATCGTCGGGCCGGGCTCGCTCATCCTGACCCCCGAATTCGGCTCTTATCCGCGAGCTAAGGCGCGCGAAGAAGCCGGTAAGCCCCCTCCCCTATCCTCGGCGAACCTATCTCCCGAAGAAGGGG
>DATAIN010000282.1:0-3873 GCA_036262635.1 Gemmatimonadaceae bacterium
TGGTCTTGGGAAATGCGATGACGTCGCGCAGCGAGGCCGCGTCGGAAAGCAGCATCGCGATCCGGTCGAAGCCGAAGGCGATGCCGCCGTGCGGCGGCGCACCCGCGCGCAGCCCCTCGAGCAGGAAGCCGAACCGCTTCCGTGCGCTCTCATCGTCGATGCCGAGCAGCGAAAAGATCTTCGACTGCGTCTCGGGCGCCGAGATGCGGATGCTCCCGCCCCCGAGCTCCGTTCCGTTGAGCACGACGTCGTAGGCCCGCGCCCGGGCTCGATGCGGTTCGGTCGCGAGCAGCGGCAGGTCCGCCGGAAGGGGCGACGTGAACGGGTGATGCACCGCGGCCAACGCCCCGGTCGACGGATCCTTCTCGAACATCGGGAAGTCCACGACCCAGACGAAGCGTCGCTCGTTCTGCGGCACGAGATCGAGCATGCGCGCGACCTCCTGCCGGATGCGGTCGAGCGCGGGGCTCGTGACGTGATCCGGACCGGCGACGAACAGCGCGAAGTCTCCGTCGCCGACGCCGAGCTTCCCCGCCCCCTCGACACCGAGCAGCTCCGCCGCCTTGCTCGCGCTCAGCGTATCGCCCACCCGCTTCACGCGGAGCACACCGCGCGCGCCCGCCGACTTCGCGACCGCGTCGATCTCGTCGAGCTGCTTGCGGCTCAGCTTCGTGCCCTGGGGCACGACGATCCCTCGCACCCGGCCGCCGCTCTCGATCGCGGCGCTCGTCGGCGCGAAATCGAGGCTCCGAAAGACCGCCGTCGCGTCCGAGATCTCGAGACCGAAGCGCAAGTCCGGGCGATCGATGCCGTAACGCTCCATCGCGTCCGCGTACGTCATCCGCGGAAAGCGCTCCGGGATCTCGTAGCCCGCCTCCGCCCAGAGCGCGCCGATCAGTCCCTCGGCGAGCTCCATGATGTCTTCCTGATCGACGAACGAGGCTTCGATGTCGATCTGGGTGAACTCCGGCTGGCGGTCGGCACGCAGATCCTCGTCGCGGAAGCAGCGGGCGATCTGGAAATACCGGTCGAAACCCGAGACCATCAGCAGCTGCTTGTAGAGCTGCGGCGACTGCGGGAGCGCATAGAACTCGCCGGCATGCACGCGGCTCGGCACGAGATAGTCGCGCGCTCCTTCGGGAGTGGGCTTCGTGAGGATCGGCGTCTCGATCTCGAGGAAGCCACGCTCGCTGAGGAAGCGCCGCGTGCGCTGCATCAGCCGGTGCCGCATGATGATGTTCTTCTGCAGCTCGGGGCGTCGCAGGTCGAGGTAGCGATGGCGCAGGCGCAGCTCCTCGGCGGCGAGGTTCTCGTTGCGCGCGCGCGCAACCGGGATCGCCGCGGGCACCGCCGGTCCGACGATCTCGAGCCCCACCGCACGCACCTCGACGTCACCGGTCGCGACCTCGGAGTTGCGCATCTCCGCGGGACGCGCGAGCACGGTCCCCTCGACGACGACCACCGTCTCGTTGGTGAGCGACGCGGCGCGCTCGAGGACCTGCGGCGGCGTGTACGCCGGGTCGAACGAGACCTGGACGATGCCCGCGCGGTCGCGGAGGTCGACGAAGACGAGTCCCCCGAGATTCCGCGCACGATGCACCCATCCACCGAGCCGAACCTTCGTGCCGACGTGCGTCGTTCTGAGCTCGCCGCAGAGATGCGTGCGGAGCGATGTCGCGAGCGGGTCCGTGCGTGTCACCAGTGTTCCGGTTGGTTGATCAGATGGCGCGCACGGCCCGACGGCGGCCGCGCGCGAGACCGGCCGCGAGGCCGACCACGCTTCCCACGGAATCGGCGACCCAGTCCCTGGTGTCGGCCGTGCGTCCGGGGATGAAGCGTTGATGCAGTTCGTCCACCGCGCCGAAGGCGAGAAGGGCGAGCAGGAGAATGAGCAACTGCCAGACGCGAGCCGTCCGCTCGGCGAGGAGCGCACGCGCCGCGAGGAAACCGAGCACGAGATAGAGCACCGCATGGACGCCCTTGTCGGTCCCCGCCGGAGCGGTGATCGCGGGCATCGGGGCCGAGCTCACAATGAGGATGACCGCCGCCCAGAGGAGCGGCGCACGCCATCGTCGAACGCTCACGCCGCCTCCGCCTGGCGGATCACGCGAACGAAGTCGGCGACATCCGGCGCGCGAAGCAGCGCATCGCGCACATCCGCGCGGTGGAGAAGCCTCGCGACGCGCGCGAGCGTTCGCACGTGCTCCCCGGCCGCGGTCTCGGGGCCGACGAGCAGGAACACGATGCGGACCGGCTTCCCGTCCACCGCGTCGTATTCGACGGGCACGCGCGTCACGCCGGCGGCGATCCCGAGACCATCGACCGCCGGGGTCCGACCGTGGGGGATCGCGATGCCCCCGCCGAAGCCCGTGGTCATCTCGCGTTCCCGATCGCGAACGGCTTCGAGGATGGGGCCGGCCGCGCCCGGGGCGATATCGGCCGCGACGAGCTGGACGAGCTCCGCGAGGATCTCGTCCTTCGTCTGGCCGGTGAGGGGGACCTTGACGCGGCCTTCCACCAACAGGTCAGCGAGCAGCACCGAAGTGACTGAAGCACATGGGAATGCGAAACTTAACGCACGTGCAGCCTCGTCGGAAGCACCGCTCGCGCGGCGCGCTTGACCCCGGTTCGAGCGCCGTGTAAGGTCCCCCGATGCACCGCAACTGGGCCGCCGCTCTCGCGCTCGCCTTCGCCGCTCGCGTCACGCAGGCCCAGCGCGTCCCCGGACGTGATCTGCTCGATCTCCCGGTCGGCACCTTGGCGGATGCGCCGACGCTCGCCGGCTCGGACGTCGCGCTCTGGAATCCGGCGGTCATCATGGTGCCGCGCGGGCATCGCGGCCGTTTCGGCTTCGCGGCCGCGCAGACTCCCGCGGAGCTGGGCGCGAGCATGCTCGGCGTCGCCATGACCGGCGCGCTGCCGCGCGAGATGGCCGCGGCGCTCTCCCTCGTCCGGGGCTCGGTCAGCGGGATCGCGCGGACCGAGGCGACGCCGGAGACCAGGCAGGGCGACGTTCCCTACAGCACGACGATGGCGACGCTGGCCTTCGCGCGCCGGAACCAGCGCGTCACCGCCGGGCTCGCGGTGCGCTTCCGGCAGGGCACGGTGGACATCGAGCGCCGGGGAGCCTTCGGCCTCGATGGCGGCCTGCTCGGTGATTCCCTCTTCGGCCTCCCCGTCCGCGGCGCGATCTCCACCTTTCTCTGGCGGCCGGCAAACGGCGCCGACGAGGAGACCGCGTATTCCGGGGCGCTAGACGGGACGGTCTTCCGGATCGACTCGACGCTCGAGGCTCGCGCCGGCTACTCGCTGACGCTCGTCGAGCGGCGGACGACCGAGCACTATGCCTTCGTCGGCGCGACGACCCGGCGGTGGGAGGGGCGCATGGGCCTCGCGCGGCACGAATCGTCCGGTGAGACCGAATGGTCGCTGCGCATAGGAACCGGCCTGCAGTACGGACGGTATCACATCGGTCTCGCGCGCGAGGGCGCGCGCGACGGGCTCGGCGGCATCTACCAGTTCACCCTCGGAACGCTCATCCGTTAGGCAGTGACCGACTCACCCTCGCAGCGCGAAAACCTGCTCGACCTCGTTCCGTCGGCGGCAGAGGAGCGGCTCCGCGCGTTCTTCGCGTCGCGCGGCGAGCCGGCCTATCGCGCCCGCCAGGTCGTGCGGCGCCTCTGGGCGGTGCCCGCGGCGAGCTTCGCCGCGATGACCGAGCTCCCGATCGCCCTGCGCGAGGCGCTCGACGAAGCGTTCGTGCTCCCGCGTCTCGAGCTCGCGGCGCGGCAGAAGTCCACTGACGGCACGGAAAAGTTCCTGTTCCGGATGGCCGACGGTCAGGGGATCGAGACCGTCGCGATCCCCGACGGC
>DATAIN010000283.1:0-3085 GCA_036262635.1 Gemmatimonadaceae bacterium
GTACAGGGCCTCGAGTGGGGGCGGATGACTCCGGAGCTCATCGTCGTCGCACCGGTGTACGGGGACCTCCACGGGCCGGCGAATGGCGGGAAGAACATGCGCGACCGCGACCTCAGCGTCTTTCCGAGCCAGCAACGCTACGTGCAGGGCGGAGGTGAGCGCTTCTTCCGCTTTCTCCACGAGGAGCTGATCCCGTACGTCGATCGCGAACTGCGCACCGACGGTGCCGACCGCACGATCGTCGGCGGCTCGCGCGCCGCGGATTTCGCGACCTGGCTGTTGTTCACGCAGCCCGACGTCTTCCGACGCTACGTGATGGTGGACAGCTACAACGCCGACTACCTGAAGCTGGAGGAGGCGTTCGTGACGCGCCGCCGGGATCTCCCAGCGAAGGTCTTCTACACGAGCCGGTATCCGGCGAGCGGCGTGCGCGAGTTCACGCAGCGGCTGCAGTCGCGCGGCTACCGGGGACTCGACGTCGATTATGCCGACCTTGCCAGCGCGCGGCACTTCGCGTCCGCGGGGGAGGGATTCACACGGGGGCTCAAGTCGGTCTTCGGCAGGCACTCCCTCTACGAGACACTCCTGCCGATCGCCGCGGCCGGATCCATCGACAGCGTCGTCGCTGCCTATCGTCGACTTCCGCGCGACACCACCACATGGGACCTCGGCGAGGCAGAGCTGACGGAGCTCGGGAACGCGCTCGTACTGATGCACCGTCCCGCCGACGCCGTACGCATCTACCTGCTGAATCTCGAGACGTATCCTCGGTCTGCGGAGACCTACAGCCGGCTCGGAACGGCGCAGGAGCAGCTCGGCGATCGCGCGAAGGCGCTCGAGAGCTTTCGCACTGCTCTCCGGTTCAACCCGAACCATCGGTACGCCGCTGACGCGGTGACCCGCCTCCAGCGCTAGGCGACGCGACGCCCCGATCGCAGCCGTCGGCGCGATACTCTGACGGTGACGCGGCCATTAGGCCGATCGTTGGAGAGGAGAACCCTGACCCATGGATCATGCGATCGTCGACCTTCCTCGCCGCCCTCGTGGCTTTCATTCCGTCGCTCGCGGGCGCCCAGTCGAAGAGCGCACCCGACACCAGCGCGATCGTCGCCGCACGGGCCACGTGGCGTACCGTCGAGGATGGCGTCAGGTCGGGAGCGCTCGCGAGGCGGGACACGACGTTCGAGTGCGAGGAGAATGGTCCGCCGGGAGAGCAGACGTTCTCGACCTTTCGGGACTCGACCGGTGTCGTACGCCTCCTTCACCTCCAGGTCGGCAGCGACCACGTCGCGATCAACGAGCGGCAGTACTACGACGCGGGGGGCAAACTGCGCTTTGCCTTCCTCGAGATGGGTGCGGACAACGGGACCCGCTACGAGGAGCGCGCGTACTGGAATGACCGCGGTGAGATCGTCAGGCGCGTCGAGAAGCTCCTCGCGGGACCCGGGCGCGGTACTGAATTGGTCGAAGCCATTCCTGACCCCGTCGCCTACATCGCGACCTTCTGTGAGCCGCGCAAGGAACCGAAGCGCTAGCCGACGGCTGCCAGCTCCCGCTCCTCCTCGGCCGCGCCGCGCGCCTGCTCGAGGAAGCGCGCGATGTAGGGCGCGGTCCGACTCTTCCGCGACCGCGCCACCTCCTCGGGTGTGCCGAATGCGACGACGCGGCCTCCCTCCTCGCCCGCGCCGGGGCCGATGTCCAGGACGCGATCGCTCCCCGCGACGACGCGCATGTTGTGCTCGACGACGATGACCGTGTTCCCCGCCTCCACGAGCCCGTCGAGCTGCTTCATCAGCTTCTCGACGTCCGCCGCGTGCAGTCCGGTCGTCGGCTCGTCGAGCACATAGAGCGCGTCGCCCCGCTGCGCGCGCTGCAGCTCCGTCGCGAGCTTGATGCGCTGCGCCTCGCCGCCCGAGAGCTCGGTAGCCGGCTGGCCGAGCCGGATATACCCCAGTCCCACCTCGCGCAGCACCGTCAGCGCGCGATGCACCGCCGGCTCGTCGGCGAAGAACTCCCACGCCGCGTCCACCGTCATCCCCAGCACGTCGGCGATCGAGCGGTCGCGGTACTTCACCTCGAGCGTCTTCGCGTTGTACCGCAAGCCCTGGCAGACGGGGCAGGGCGCGTAGACGCTCGGCAGGAACATCAGCTCGACGCAGACGAACCCTTCGCCCTCGCAGTTCTCGCACCTTCCCTTCGCGACGTTGAAGGAGAAGCGGCCGGCATCGTAGTGCCGCGCACGCGCCATCTTCGTCGCGGCGAAGATGCGCCGTACGTGGTCGAAGAGGCCGGTGTACGTCGCGAGGTTCGAGCGCGGCGTGCGCCCGATCGGCTTCTGGTCGACGCGCACCAGCCGCCGGACCGGAATCTCGCCATCGATCCGCCCGTGGGTCTCGCCGGGGCTCTCGTCGTCCTCGTCCTCCCCCTCGTCCTCGGGGAGCGAGTGGCCGAGGTGTCGCGCGACGAGCTCCACCAGCGCCTGGCTGACGAGGCTCGACTTCCCCGAGCCCGACACGCCCGTCACCGTCGTGAAGACGCCTAACGGCACGTCGACGCCGAGGCCGTGGAGGTTGTTGCGCGTCACGCCGCGCAGCCTCAGCCACCCCGTCGGCTCGCGCGGCGTCCGCTCGGGGATCGCGAAGTGCCCGAGGAGGTGCAGCCGCGTCAGCGACTCCTCGACCTGCTCGAGTCCCTCGAGCGGCCCGCTGTAGAGGATCTCGCCGCCGTGTTCGCCGGCGGCCGGTCCCACGTCCACGATCCAGTCGGCGCGGCGGACGATGTCGATGTCGTGCTCGACGACGAAGAGCGAGTTGCCCGCCGCCTTGAGCCCGTCGAGCGCGCGCAGCAGGGCCTCCGTGTCCACCGGGTGCAGACCCGCCGACGGCTCGTCGAGCACGTAGACGACGCCGAAGAGGTTGGACCTGACCTGGGTCGCGAGCCGCAGGCGCTGCAGCTCTCCCGGCGACAGCGTCGGCGTGCTCCGCTCGAGCCCGAGGTAGCCGAGCCCGAGGTCGAGCAGCACGTCGAGCCGCGAGACCATGTCCTCGGCGATGCGCTGCGCGACGATCGCCTGCTCCGGATGACC
>DATAIN010000284.1:0-1925 GCA_036262635.1 Gemmatimonadaceae bacterium
GTCGAACAGCTTGCCGAAGTCGGCGTACTCCGTCGTGCTGAACGTGTCCTGCACCCCCGTGTCCTCGTACACGTAGACGCGCGCCCCGGTGTAGCGGAGCCTCGCCTGCGTCTGCACGAAGCAGTTCCCGGTGATGCTGCCGAGCACGTAGAAGCTGCGCACGCTGTCCGGCGCCGCCGCGATCCCCGCTGTGCGCGCGACGCGCCCCGTCGGATCGAGCCGCGTCTCGAGCGGCAGCTTCGACTCGATCTGACGCAGCTTGAGATCGAACATGCTCTGCGCGCTCGGACGCGCTGGCTGCTCGACGAGCGATGCCGCAACCGCGGCCGCCCCCGTCCCGACTGTGAGTGTGAACCTGGTCGAATCCGGAGTCCCCGCCTGCACCGCGAACTGGGGGACCACGAGGTACCGCGCGCTCGTGTCGTTCAGCTGCGCGCTCGGCCCCGGGAAGCTGACGACTGCGCCGTTCAGCGGCGCGATCGCCACCGCGGCCGCCGCGGCTCGCGCGACGGTGGGGCCGGCCGGCTCGGCAAGTGGGGAGGCGAGCTCGCTCGCGATCATGTCGAACGATCCGACGACGTCGCTCGACGCGCCGCACGCCTGGACGTTCGTGCCTGTGCCGGCGACGCGCTCCGAGGAGCAGGCAGCAGCGAGCACAGCGAGGGCGGCGACCGCGGACGCGGTGCAGTTGCGACGGAGCATCTGACTCCTCGGAGGACAGGAACCCGCTTACCCGCGAACGCATGGGGCGTTCCCGGTGGTGAACGATAGCCCGCGGGGGGTGCGGCCGGCCAGCGACAACTTGGCTGACCTCCTGTCGTGGCGCTGTAACGCCAGTTACAACAACGCCTTACACCAGCGCACCAACGCTTTGATTCTGCCCTTCGCCCCGCTATTATGAGGAGATGTCCTTCGTACACCTCCACTGCCACTCCGAGTACTCGCTCCTCGACGGCGCGAACCGGATCGACAGCCTGATCGCCCGGGCGCTCGAGTTCGAGCAGCCTGCGCTCGCGATCACCGACCACGGCAACATGCACGCGGCGTGGGAGTTCCAGGAGAAGGCGCGCAAGGCGAGGCTGCGCCCGATCCTCGGCATGGAGGCCTACGTCGCTCCCGGGGACCGCCGCCTCAAGGCGCGCCAGGCGCCGGGGATGAAGCCGTACTACCACCTCGTTCTCCTCGCCCAGAACGCGGTCGGTTACCGCAACCTCGTCAAGCTCTCCTCCCTCGCCTACACCGAGGGCTTCTACGTCAAGCCGCGCGTCGATCGCGAGCTGCTCGCGAAGCATGCTGAGGGAATCGTCGTCACCTCCGCCTGCCTCGCCGGCGAAGTCGCGCAGCACCTGATGGCCAACGCGTACGACAAGGCGAAGGAAGCGGCCGCCTGGTACGCGGAGCTGTTCAAGGGGCGCTATTACCTCGAGGTGCAGGCGCACGACTCCGAGGGACAGGCGCGGCTCAACGAGCAGATCTTCCGGCTCGCCGACGACGTCGGTCTCCCCGTCGTCGCCACCAACGACGCGCACTTCCTGCGGCGCGACGATCACGACGCGCACGACGTTCTCCTCTGCATCGGGCTCGGCAAGGATCGCAACGACGCCGACCGGATGCGCTACGACCAGGGACTCTACTTCAAGAGCGCCCCGGAGATCGCCGCGCGCTTCGCGGGGCGTCCCGACGTCCTCGAGAACACCCTCCGCATCGCGGAGGATGTGAGCGTCGAGTTCGGGAAGAAGTATCACGTCCCGTCGTTTCCCCTTCCCTCCGGAGTCGCGACGGAGAACGAGCTGCTCGTCAAGCTCGCGACCGAGGGGGCCGAAGAGCGCTACGGCACGCCGCTTCCCCCTGAGGTCCGCGAGCGTCTCGACTACGAGCTGGGCGTGATCGTGAAGACCGGCTACGCCGGCTACTTCCTCATCGTC
>DATAIN010000285.1:0-3016 GCA_036262635.1 Gemmatimonadaceae bacterium
GAGCGCGGCGACACGCTGAGCAAGTACAAGAAGATCGACGTCAGCAAGCTCGAATACCTTTCGAAGAACGTCACCGTGCGGGTGCTCTATCCGCGGCCGACGGTCGCTGTGCACTGGGAGAAGAAGGTCCCGCGCCGCCGCGTCCGCATGTGGACGGTGGACGACGAGGTGATGGGCACCTGGCGCAAGCACTACCGCGCCGGTGCGCGCCCCGAGGAGCAGACCGAGCTCTGGAAGTGGATCAACGACAACGTCGACTTCCGGGTGCGCAGCGGCGGCATTCTATAGCCTCAGCGGCCGAGGGACGCGGCGACCGCGCCCCCCTCAGCTGGCCAGAACGACCTCGGGCGTCGCTTCGCTTCCGAAGCGGCGCCCGAGCGCTTTCACGTAGTCGGTCAGCGTCCTGGTGTGGCCGATGACGAAGCGCGAGACGAAGCGGAAGATCGGGTTGTAGACCTCGCCCCGCTCGGTGACCGTGACGCGCGTACCCGCGCCCTCGGGAGCGAGCTGCCATTCCCAACTCCCGCCGAAGGGGAGGTCGCGGTCGGCGATGCGGGCGACGAAGCGCCGCGGCGGCTCGCTCGCGAGGGCGACGTAGCTGATCGCGCCGTCCTTGCCGGTCTCGCGCCACGCGACCCGGCCGTCCATCGGCGGCAGGATCTCGACCCGGCTCACCCCGGGGTGCCACGACTGATACGTCTCCGGCGACGCGACCGCCGCCCAGACCGAGTCCGGTGGTGCCGGGACCGTCGCCGTCACGCTCGCGACATGGCGCACCGGCAGCGCGTATCCGACGGCGACGACGACGAGCACGAGCCCGGCGATGACGGCGAGCACGATGAGAAGCCAGCGCATCCAGGCCCCCGGGAAGGGATTCCGCGCTCCGACACTATCGCGCGCGGTGCCCCACTGTCCAGAAGCCCCTCGAGCTCTCCTTAAGCGCCTGCCGCCATGCGGCGCAGGATCTCGGCTGCCCGGCGCGCTTCCTCGCTCGGGAGCGCGCCCGCCTTTACCGCGTCGGCGAGCGTCGCGTCGCGCTTGTACAGGTCGTTGCCGAAGTAGAGTTGCCCGTTCACCACATAGGTGGTGAAGTACACGATGTAGACCGGGATTTTCGCCGGGAGGTTCACCGTGCGATTGTCGCGGCCCTCCTCCATGTACTCCTTCACCTTGTCCGCGTCCCACCCGAGCACCCACTGCGCGAGCTCGGCGGGCTTCTCGACGCGGATGCAGCCATGGCTGAAGGCGCGCACGTCCTTCTCGAACAGCTCGTCGTTGGGCGTGTCGTGCAGGTAGATGTTGAAGTCGTTCGGGAACATGAACTTCACGAGCCCGAGCGAGTTCTTGGGGCCCGGGAGCTGGCGCAGCCTGATCTTCCCGTTCTCGCGCCAGGTCTCGAGCTGGTTCCGCGCCATGTAGCCGGGATCCTTGTTGATCTCCGGCCAGAGCTCCTTGTTCGCGATGTCGTCGGTGACGTTCCAGTAGGGACGGAAGACGACGTGCGTCATCGAGTCCGAGAACACCGGCGTGTTGCGATCCTCGACGCTCGCGCCGACGATCACCTTCATCTCGAACGCCTGCTGGCCGCTGTCGAAGGCGACGAGCTGGAACGCGGGGACGTTCACGTACAGGTACCGCTCGCCGAGGTTGCGCGGGAGCCAGCGGAACCGCTCGAGGTTCGCCGCGATCTGCTCCAGCCGGTACTCGGCAGGGAGGTTCATCGAGCTCACCGTCTCGGCGCCGAGGATGCTGTCGACACCGATACCGTGACGTGCCTGGTACGCCGCGACGGCGCCGGCGAGCGCGTGATCGTAGAGCGCCGTCCCCGGCTTCGACGGTATGAGACTGTCCCGCACCTGAAGCATCGCCGGCGCGGGCTGGATGCGCGTGTTCGCCGCGATGAAGCCCTCGGCGGCGAGGCGGTCGCGCAGCGCCGTCAGGCGCACCGGATCGTCGGCCTCGCCGGGCTTGAGAGCGCGCCCCTTCGGTACCGTCGTCCAGCCGCCGCGCGACACGAGCTCGCGATACTGCACGAGATACTTCCGCATCGCCTCGTAATCGGGATCCTCGGGCCGGAACTGCGCGAGGCCCTTGTCGAGCGCGATCGAGCGGATGACGCCGGCGAGCGCGCTGTCGACGTCCTCGTGACGCGGGTCGATGTGCCAGTCCTGCGACATCGCGCGTGGCGCGGTCTGGCCGGTGAGTAGGTCCTCGCCGAGCGCGGTGTACGTCGCGGTGAGCAGCACGTCCGCGTTGGCGATCGCGTCCGGAGAGAGAGCGCCCGGTGCACGCGCCTTCTCGAGCGCGCGCCCCAACGCCGAGAGCGGATACTCCGAGAGGCCCAGCGCGTCGCGGTCGGCGTCGGCGAGGGCGCGGAGGAGCGCGGCCACACGTTCGGCGCGGAGGCCGTTCTCGTTCAGCCAGAGAGGGCTGTTGCCGTAGGTCTCGTAGAGCTCGACGACGTGCTGCCAGCTGCGCGCGTTCATCGGCTTCGGCGCGCCCTCCTCGAGGCGGTCGGCGATCGCGGCACGCACCGTGTCGGCGACCACGCCTCGTACGGAGGTGACCGTCTGCGGCGTCCAGCTGGAGTCGGGCGTCCCCCACGGCACGACGTACCGCGCTTTGGGACGCTGGTTCTTGCAGGCCGAAGCCGCGACGAGCAGGACGAGGATCAGGGCGCGAAAAGGCATCGCGCCATATTAGGCGAAATACGGGCCAGTTGTTCCCGCGGGCTTACCGGCCGGCGGGGGACGCGGCGGGAGCCGCGAGCAGCGCCGCCAGCGCGGCCGGTTCCATCGGCTTCGCGAAGAGGAAGCCCTGCCCGTAGCGGCAGCCGAGGGCCGTCAGTGCCTGCCGCTGCTGCTCGGTCTCGACACCCTCGGCGACGGTGCGGAGCGCGAGCGTGCCGCCGAGCGCGATGACGGTGCGCACGAGCGCTTCGTCGTTGCGGTTCTCGCCGAGCCCGCGCACGAACGACCGGTCGATCTTGAGGGCGTCGATCGGGAAGCGCTGGAGG
>DATAIN010000286.1:0-2370 GCA_036262635.1 Gemmatimonadaceae bacterium
GAAGCTTCCCTCCGCGATCTCGTGCATCCCGCGCTCGAGCGCGCTCACCGGCCGCCCGATCGCGCGCAGCAGCCACGCGGCGATGAGTGCCGCCGCGACGATCGCCGCCGTCGCCGCCAGCGCGGCGACTCGGCCCGCCTCGCCCACCGCCTCCGCGGTCTCCTCGACGCGCGTGCGCGTCCGCTGCCGGAGCGAGAACTCCGCCGCCCCCACCGCGCGATCGACCCGCGAGATCGCCGGAAGCACCTGCGTCGTGGAGATCCTGTCGGCCTCGACGCCGCGGCCGTTCAGTGCCGCCTGATATTCTCCCGCCGCGAAGCCGGCCACCTCGCTCACCGCGGCGCGGATGTCGCGCGCGGCGCCATCGAGCTCATAGCGATCCAGGCTGTCCGCCATCGCGCCGATCCCGTCGACCGCGCGCGCCATCGCGTCCCGACTGCCGACGTCGTGGACGAAGAGCAGCGCCGTCTCGGCGCGGCGCAGATCGTCCACCGAGCCGCGGATGCGGCCGAGCAGAAGCGACGCGGCGAACTCGCGGTCGCGAAGCGACTCCGTGGCGCGGTGAACGCCACGAAGGGAGCGGTAGGAGAGCGCGAGCGGGATCGCGAGAAGGACGAGGATCGCCGCGAGGGCGAGCGCCAGCTTCGCGCGGATGGTCATGACGGGCGCGCGGCGGGCTTCACCCGCGAAGGGGGCGCGGGACAGGTCGAATCGTCGGCAGCCACCGTGGGCGTCGGAACGGGCGAGCGCAGGAACAGGGGGTCACGGCGCGCTCCACCAACGGCGGCGAGCGCGTTCGTCGCCGGGCAGCCCGGCGTGCGGTTTCCTATGCAACAGACACGCCGCCGGGCCGTGACGACGTTGATTTCGTCCTTCTCCGCCAATAGCTTCGCCCCCCACCCCTACAATGTCCAGCACTGCATGACCTCTCCCACGTTCGCGCGAATCGAGGAGCTGAAGTCCCACGCCGGCCAGACCGTGACGGTCCGTGGCTGGGTCACCCACCTGCGCTCGTCGGGCAAGGTCGCCTTCGTCGTCCTCCGCGACGGCTCGGGGAGCCTCCAGACGGTCCTCGTGAAGAATCAGGTGACCCCCGAGACATGGGCACGCTTCGGCGAGCTGACTCAGGAGACCTCGATCACAGTCACGGGAGAGGTGCGCCTCGACGACCGCGCCCCGGGCGGCGTCGAGATGGGGGCGAAGGAGCTCGAGATCCTCGGCGCGAGCCCGCTCGACTATCCGATCCAGCCGAAGGAGCACGGGATCGACTTTCTGCTCGACAACCGCCACTTCTGGCTGCGGAGCCCGCGCCAGGTGGCGATCATGCGCGTGCGCAACGAGATCGAGCAGGCGATCCACGATTTCTTCTACGAGCGCGGCTTCGTCCGCATCGACACGCCGATCCTCACCGCGGCGATCGGTGAGCGCAGCGGACTGTTCTCGACCGAGTACTTCGAGGAAGGAAACGCCTATCTCGCGCAGACCGGCCAGCTGTACGGCGAAGCGGCGGCGGCGGCGCTCGGAAAGATCTACACCTTCGGCCCGACCTTCCGCGCCGAGAAGTCGAAGACGCGCCGACATCTCACCGAGTTCTGGATGATCGAGCCGGAGGTCGCGTTCAACGACTCGGCGGCGAACATGCGGCTGCAGGAGGACTTCGTCTCCTATCTCGTCCAACGCGCCCTCGAGCGCCGCCGCGCCGAACTGCTCGAGCTGGAGCGCGACCTCGCCCCCCTCGAGCGGGTGAAGCCGCCCTTCCACCGTCTCGACTACTCGGACGCGATCACCCTCGTGCAGAAGAAGGGGAGCACGGCGCAGTGGGGCGACGACCTCGGCGCCGAGGACGAAGCGCTGATCGTCGCCGACTTCGACCGCCCGGTGTTCGTGATGAACTATCCGAAGGAGGCGAAGGCGTTCTACATGAAGGAGAACCCCGCCGATCCGCGCACGGTGCTCTGCGACGACCTGCTGGCGCCGGAGGGTTACGGCGAGATCATCGGCGGTTCGCAGCGCGAGGACGACTACGACAAGCTCGTCGCGCGCATCAAGCACGAGGGACTGCCGATGGACGCCTACGGCTGGTACCTCGACCTGCGGAAGTACGGCACCTTCGTCCACGCCGGCTTCGGCCTCGGTCTCGAGCGCACCGTCGCCTGGATCTGCGGACTGCCGCACGTGCGCGAGGCGATCCCGTTCGCGCGGATGATGCATCGGCTGAGACCCTGAGGGCGGCCGTTAGCCATTAGCCGTTAGCAGGAAGATACGGCGTTACCTGCAGTCAACGCCGTCTCTCGACGCTAACGGCTAACAGCTAACGGCCGCTCCTACGCCCTCGGATGCGCCGCCCGGTAGACCTGCTTCAGCCGCTCG
>DATAIN010000287.1:0-8163 GCA_036262635.1 Gemmatimonadaceae bacterium
CTGCGGGCAGTCGCGGCGCACCCGCGCCGTCGCCTCGACGCCGCTGAGCACCGGCATCGAGAGATCCATCACGAGGACATCGGGGACGAGCTCCTTCGCCGCGCGCCACGCCGCCTCGCCATCCGCCGCCTCGGCGACGACGCGCATGTCGGGCTGCGCGTTCACGAGCGCCTTGAGCCCCTCGCGCACGACGGCGTGATCGTCGGCGAGGACGACGCGAAGCACGGCGTCGTCGGACGCGCCACGCGACGGCGTCATGTCCGGCTCGGCCTCACGCTTCATTGGACGCTCCATTCTCCGTGCGTCCCGGCCCACTCGCGGGATCGATGGGGATGCGGACGAAGACGGTGGCGCCGGCGTCCGGCGCGGACTCGATGTCGAGCATTCCGCGGAGCAGCGCGACCCGCTCGCGCACGCCGAGCAGGCCGAGTCCGGGCGCGCGGTCGGGGGCGCCGGCGACGGCGGTAGGGTCGAACCCCCGGCCGTCGTCCTCGATGACGACGACGACCTGGCGGTCGCGGCGTTCGACGAGGACGCTCGCGCGGCTCGCGCCGCTGTGCCGCGCGACGTTCGTGAGCGCCTCCTGCACGACGCGGTAGATGGTGCTCTCGATCGGGGCGGGAAGGCGATCGGCATCGGTGGTCGCGTGCAGATCCAGCGGAATCCCGAACTGTCTGGTCCACTCGTCGGTGTACGAGACGAGCGCGGCCTCGAGGCCAAAGTCGTCGAGCGCCTTGGGGCGCAGGCGCACGGCGATCGCGTGCAGCTCGCGTCCGAGGGTGTCGGCGAGGGCGCGCAGCTCGGCGGCGCGCCGGTCGACCTCGGAGCCCGGCGGCGCGACATCGGAGAGGGCCTGCAGCCCGAGGCCGAGTGCGGTGAGATGCTGTCCCGCCTCGTCGTGCAGCTCGCGCGAGAGGCGGCGGCGCTCCTCCTCCTCGGCCTGCGCGAGCCGCCGCCGAAGCTCCTCGCGCTCGGCGACGCCGCGCGACCGCTCGAGCGCGATCTCGGCCTGATGCCGTTCGGTGACGTCCTGGCCGACCTTGAGGAAGCCGCGCAGGCGGCCCGCGTCGTCGTGAAGGGCGCGGGTCGTGCCCTCGATGAACACGCGCTGGCCGTTCTTGCGCACATGCCAGCGCACGTCGGGCGCGACGCCGCGGTCGCGCGCGGTGTGCTGCTCGCGGGCCGGCTCGCCGGCGGCGCGGTCCTCGGGGGTGAAGGTGACGCCCATCGGCTGGCCGATCGCGTCGCCCGCGGTCCAGCCGAACACCGCCTCGGCACCGGGGGACCAGCTGTCGATCCGCCCGCGTTCATCGGTAGTGAAGATCGCGTGGTCGCGTGCGCCCTCGACGATGAGCCGATGCCGCTCGTCGCTCTGCCGTTCGCGCTCGAGAGCGCGTGCCGCGGCTACGTTGTCATCGCGCAACCGGTCGATCACCGACTGCTGATCGCGGGCGAATCGTTCCTGCGCCTCGCCCGCCCCCCGGAGCCGTACGAGGTCGGTGACATCCTCGACGCGATGGATGATCAGCGCGATCGCGCCGAACGCGTCGAGGACGGGGACGTTCACGGGACTCCACCAGCGGACCTCGATGCCGGCGCCGGGTCGCGGCCGGCGGACCTCGTACTTCTGCGGGGTCATCGTGTCGGCGCGGCGCGTGGCGATCACGCGCGCGAGCGAGGCGCGGAGGCTCGCGGCACCGGTCACCGCGGGGTCCGTCGAGCTGACGGGATAAACGTCGGGGAGGGGCCGGCCAAGAATTTCGCGACGTTCCGTCTTCGTCGCGCGCAGGTACGATGAATTCACCGCGACGATGGTGAAGTCGTCGGACGCCAGCACGAGACACGGCGTCGGCGCGGCCTCGAAGAGCGCGCGAAAGCTGGCGGACAGGCCGGCGCGTCCGACCATTCTGCCGAGCCGCCGCTCGGCGAGCATGCGCTCGGTGGTCTCGATCGCGGTGATGTAGAGCCCCGCGACGTCACCGGCGTCGTCGCGCAACGGACCCCAGGAGCAGGTGAACCAGGCGGGTGCGCGGTCGCCGCCGCGATCGGGGAGCAGCTCCAGGTCATCGCTCCGAACGGACTCGCCGGTGGTCAGCACGCGCGCGGCGATCGAGGCGATGTCCATCCAGACGTCGGACCATCCGTCGCGGGCGGGCACGGCGAACGCGCGGGGGTGCTTCGCGCGGACGATCGCGAGCGCCGCATCGTTGTAAAGCTGTACCAGATCGCTCCCCCACCAGACGAAGCTCGCGAAGGCGGAGTCGAGACAGACGTGTGCCGCGGTGCGCAGACTCGCCGGCCACCGGTCCACGGGGCCGAGCGGGCTCGCGGCCCAGTCGAACCTCCGGTAGAACGATCGCATGTAGCCCGGGCCGGCGAACAGCCGGTCGGCCACGGGCTCGAGTGAGCCGTGATGCTCGATGTCCTGCCGCGAATTCATGTCTGTCCCGACGCGCTTCGACTCCGCGCGGCGCTGCTCCGCGCCGCGGCCGGCGAATGGTTCGATGCAATTATGGCGCGGGACCGGGCCGGCGCGATAGCCGTCGCGGCGGTCGCGATTCACTCCCGCTCGTCCGTGTGATTCGCTTCGCATGATCTGCCGTTCGCCCCCGGCGGTTTGACTTGCCGTGGGCGCTCGGCAAAAGTGCCGCGCACGATCCGCGCACGGATCGTCGCACTTCACGGAGCGACACACTTCATGAGAAGCAAGGCGAGCGTCGGCGGGCATCCGCTGCACCCCGCGCTGATCCCCTTTCCTTTCGCGTTCCTCTGCGGCGCGTTCGGCTTCGACGTCGCGGGGCGGCTCTTCGATCGGCCGGCGTTCTGGACGACGGGGTACCATCTGGCCGTCGCGGGAATCGTGACGGGGATCGTCGCCGCGGTGCCGGGGTTCGTGGACTACGCGGCGACGGTGCCGCCGAGCAGCAGCGGACGGCGGCGCGCGACGTGGCACATGGTGCTCGCGGTCGCGACGGTCGGCGTCTTCGTCCTCGCGGTCTGGCTGCGGGACTCGGCCACTCCGCCGCCCCTCGTGCTGCTCGCGCTCGAGGGCGTCGCCGTCGCGCTGCTCAGCGCGGGCGGCTGGATGGGAGGAACGCTCGTCGTGCGGGATCAGATCAGCGTGGACCACCGCTATGCGGGCGGGCGCGAGTGGCGCGAGACGACGGCGCAGCGCGACGTGGACGGCCGTGTCGCCGCCGCATCGTGCGACGAGCTCGGCGTCGACCAGATGAAGCTCATTCACGTCGACGGCCAGCGCATCGTGCTCGCGCGCACGAGAACGGGCTACGTCGCCTTCGACGACGCATGCCCGCACACCGGCGGATCGCTCGCGAGCGGAACGATGATCTGCGGGACGGTGCAGTGTCCCTGGCACGGCTCGCAGTTCGACACCTGCACGGGCGCGGTGCGAGCGGGCCCCGCGACGCGGGGGATCAGGGTCTATCGCGCGGAGGCCGAGGATGGCACGGTGCGCATAGCGCTCTAGGCGCGGCTCGCCGCGAACGCGCAGGGCGCGCGGCGGGAGAGCCCGCCGCGCGCCCTCGCGGTTTCCGGACTATTGCACGCGCACGAGCTGGCCGCGGATCTCGCCGGCCGCGCGCGCCGCGGTGTGCACGTTCACGTACGCCTCGCCGGCGCGCAGATGCGTGAGCACCGAGTCGACGACGGTGACCGTTCCGCTCGTCGTCCCGTTCACTGTCGCGGTGAGCGGCACCATGATCCCTCCAGCGGTGCCCGGGATGCCGAGGTGGATGTGCGCGGGGAGCGTCGTCGACGTCGACCCGGGCGCGGTCGTTCCGCTGGCGAAGTTCGCGGTGGTCAGGGTCCACGCGAGCTCGTGGCCGTTGACGGTGATGGTCGAGGTGCCAGTGGCGCCGATGACGAGCGCGGGGGGCGTCGTCTCGTTGGAGCCGCTGAGCGACGCACTGTAGCTCTCGGGCTTCGGCGCCGACGACTTGTCGTTGTCGCACGCCGTCGAACCCGCGAGACCGGCGGCCAGCAGGAAGACGAGCGTGTGCGGTGCGATACGATACATGATCCCTCCTTCGAAGAGCGTGATGGCGCGGCACCTCGTGGTGCCGTCTTTCGAGCGGTCACTGGACGATGACCGCTCCCTTCATGAACGGATGCGGCAGGCAGCCGTAGCCGAAGCTTCCCGCGGTGGTGAACGGGCGCGTGTACTTCGCGCCCGGCGGCAGATAGCCCGAGTCCCAGGCGCCGCCGCCGGTCGCGGTGGCGGTGTGCGCGTCGATGTCGGGGGTCTCGCAGTTGACCCACGTCACCGTCGTCCCCGCGCCGATGCGCAGGGTGTCCGGGGTGAAGGCGAAGCCGCGGATCGCGACGATCGCCTGCGTGCCGCCCCCCGACGGCGGGCCGGGGCTGCTGCACTCGGCGGGCGGGCGGTACGGCGCGGTGGCGTCCTTCTTCGAGCAGGCGACGCCGAGGAGCAGCACGGCGAGCACCGCGAACGAGACGACGAAGACGGACGACCGACGGGGCATGCGCGCGCTCCGCGGCCGGGTGCTCCGGCCGCCCGTGGTGCCGCCTGCCTAACGGGATCGACGACGATCGCCCCTGGCCTGACGGCGGGTTCCTGCGCGCATCATTACACGCGCGCCATGGAACGACCACTCACACGTGGCGAACGACGCGGGGCGCGTGGCGAACGCCGGGGAGCGGGCGCGCGCGGCGGATGCGCCCGCGCGCGCCCGGGGACTAGAAGCGCAGCCGCTCGAGCCAGGAGATGCTCTTCGGGACGTTGGTCGCGGGTGCGGGCGTCTCGTCCTCGATGTAGTAGTACTCGAGGCCGTCGCGTGCCGCGGCGGCCATGACGTCGCTCCAGCTCACCTGGCCCTCGCCGATCGCGGCCTGCTGGTCGTCGGGAAGCCCGCCGGAGAGCGACCCGCGCGCGACGCCCGGCTTCATGTCCTTGATGTGCATGAGGCGGAATCGTCCGGGATACTTCCGGATGAGCGCCGCCGGGTCGAAGCCCGGGAGCCAGGCCCAGAGCACGTCGAGCTCGTACTTCACGAGCGCGGGATCGGTCTCGCTGATCATGAGGTCGAGCAGCGTCCCGTCGCCGTACCTCACCGCCTCGTAGCCGTGATTGTGGAAGAAGAAGGTGAGACCGGCGTCGTGCAGCGTACGGCCGAAGCGATTGAAGTCGGCGATGGCGCGCCGCGCGTCGGCCTCGGTGAAGCCGCTGTTCGCGTGCGGATACCAGGCGATGCCGACGTAGCGCGCGCCAAGGGTCTTCGCGTCGGCGATCACCGTCTCGGGATGATTCGCGAGGTCGTCGTAACCGACGTGCATCGAGGTGACCTGGAGGCCGGCGCGGCGAGTCGCCTCGGCGAACTGCGCGGCGGTCATCCCGTACATGCCCGCCGTCTCGACGTGGGTGAGCCCCATCCGCCGTACCGTGCGCAGCATCGCGACGGGATCCGTCTTCGCCTGCTCGCGGAAGCTCCAGAGCTGGATGCCTAACGGTGCGCGGAAGTCGCCGCTGTAGCGGATCTCGTGCGCCATGTCGGCGACGGGGCTGCCGCTCGCGGCCGGAGGGCTCGTCGTCCGGCAGGCGGCCGCCGCGAGCACGGCCGCGAGGAGGGCCGCAGCCGCGCGGACGGGGTGGGGGTGGACGGCGTGGGTCGGTGATGGCCGCATCCGGATCTCCGCTGAGGTTGCACGCGCGCGCACAGGTCGGGGGCGCGCGGGACAGCTTGCCCGCTCGCGCGCCGCGGCGCAACCTTCGCCCCGCGCCGAGCCCCCGTGGTATACTGCGGAGGCCCTCGCTCCCCACGCTCCGCCGACGCCTGATTCTCCGATGAAGCCGATGAGACAGTCCGGACCGCAACTTCGCAGCCTCCTGGTCGCCCCGCTCCTGGCGACCGCCCTCCTCACCGCGACGGCGACCGCGCAGGATCCCGGCGCGACGCGCGGTCCGACGCCGAAGCCGGAGACCGGCCCCAAGCTCCCGACGCGCGGGAGCATTCCGCGCGACACGGCCCGCGACCGCAACGTGGTGGGGCAGGTGACCATTCCCGCGGGATTCGCGCTGACGATGTTCGCCGGCCCACCGGTGGCGATGTATCCCACCGTGGTCGAGCCCGCGCCGGACGGCTCCGTCTACATGGGAACGGACCTCAACCTCGCGCAGGGCGCGGTGAAGGGGCGGGGGCGCATCGTCCGCCTGGTGGACGACGACGGCGACGGGCGCGCCGACCGCTACTCGATCTTCGCCGAGGTGGACAGCCCGCGCGGAATCGCGGTGGACGGGAACACGGTGTACGTGCTCCATGTCCCCGACCTGACGGCATTCCGCGACACCAACGGCGACGGGGTCGCCGATCGGGCCGATACCCTGGTCCGCAACCTCGGCTTCGGGCTCGACGTCCGGTCGTCCGACCACTCGACCAACAACATCGCGTTAGGCATCGACGGCTGGATCTACGTCGCGGTGGGGGACTACGGCTACCTGAACGCGAAGGGGAAGGACGGCACGACAATCACCCGGCGCGGCGGCTCCGTCGTCCGCGTGCGTCCAGACGGAACGGGGCTGGAGACCTTCGCGGTGGGGACGCGCAACATCTACGACATCGCGGTCGATCCCTTCGGCCGCGTCTACTCGCGCGACAACACCAACGACGGGCTGGGGTGGGACACGCGGCTGCACTACATCGCGCCGAATGCCCACATGGGGTACCCGACGCTGTTCAAGAACTTCGCGGACGAGCACATGCCGTCGATGTTCGACTACGGCGCGGGCGCGGGGACGGGCGGGCTCTGGCTCGAGGACGCGGGGTTCCCCGACGAGTGGAACAACGCGCTCTACACCGGCGACTGGACGATGAACAAGGTCTTCCGGCACAGGCTGACGCCGAAGGGAGCGAGCTTCGCGGTGGACCAGACGGACTTCGTCACCGTGCCGCGGGTGGTGGACATGGCGATGGACGACCGCTCGCACATGTATCTCGCGAGCCTCGTCGGCGGATTGTTCAACTACGCGGGCGACACCGTCGGCGCGATCTTCCGCGTCGGGTACCCGGGACGGACGGCGACCGCGCCACTCAACGCGCGGAAGCTGAGCGACGCGCGGCTCCTCGCCGCGCTCGGCGCGCCGAGCTCGCTGCACCGGCTCGAGGCGCAGCGCGAGCTGCTTCGGCGCGGCGCGAAGACGACGACACTCCGCGCGCTGGAGCGGCAGATCGCCGATACGAAGCGCACCGCGGCGTCGCGCGCCGCGTCGCTGTTCACCTTCGAGCTGCTCGGCGGCAGGCGGGCGTTCCCCGCGCTCCAGCGCGCCACGCAGGACACCGCGCTCCGCGCCGTGGCGCTGAAGGCGATCTCGGAGTCGCCGGCGATCCCGCAGCGGGCGGTGGCCGATCAGTTCGTGCACGCGCTCGGCGACGCGAATCCCGCGGTGCGCGTGCAGGCGATCGCGGCGCTGGTTCGCGTCGGGGGGACGGCGCACGCGACCGAGATCGCGCGACTGCTCGCCGACTCCGACGTGGTGGTGTCGCACCTCGCGGCGCGCGGGCTCGCCGCGGTCGGGGCGCGAGACGCGGCGCTCGCCGCGCTGACGACGGGACCCGCGGCGGCGCGGGCCCACGCACGCCAGGCGCTGCAGCTCATGCACGACACGGCGACGGTCCGGGTGGTGACGGGGGCGCTGCGGAGCGCGACCGACGCGGAGGTGCGGCACGAGCTCGTGCTCACCCTCGCGCGCCTCGCGAACGACGAAGCACCATGGAAGGGTGAGTGGTGGGGGACGCAGCCCTCGGTGATCGGCCCGTACTACCTGCCGACCGAGTGGGCGGGGAGCGCGGCGATCCAGCCCGTGCTACGGGACCTGCTGCTCGCGGCGCAGGGCGGGGAGTTCGACAAGATGGCCGAGGACTTCGCGCGGAACCGTGTGCTGCCGTTAGGCTCGAAGGCGCTGCTCGCCGGGTCGGAGGGCGCGACGCGGACGGAGCTCGTGAACGCGCTGGTCGGCCACTCGGGGGTGCCGGCTCCGGCGGCGGCGCTGCTGGCGCGGCTCGACGCGAGCAGCGCGGCGACGCACACCGCGGTCGCGCAGCTCTTCGCGGGGGAGAACGGGATGGCGACCGAGCTGGCGCCGCTGGTGACGCGGATCGTGACCGACACGACGCTGGCGCCCGCGCTGCG
>DATAIN010000288.1:0-5732 GCA_036262635.1 Gemmatimonadaceae bacterium
CATCGATGAATCCGAGGTCACCAGTGAGGAAGAACCCTTCCGGCGTGAAGGACCGGGCGGTCTCGCCGGGCATGCGGGCATAGCCCTGCATGACGTTGAAGCCCCGCACCGCGATCTCACCGACCGCCTCGGGACCGTGCAGCGCGCCGGTGCGGAAATCGACCGCACGAACCTCGACGCCCGGGAGCGGGCGTCCGACCGTGGAGGCGCGCTTCTCCTCCGGATCGGTGAAGCGTGTGATGGAGACCGTCGGTCCCGTCTCGGTGAGACCGTAGGCGATCTGCACGTCACACCATTTCCTGATGCGCCGCACCATGTCCGGCGACGCCGAATTTCCGGCGATGACGCCGGAACGGAGGTGCCGGAAGCGGGACGGTTCGAAGGTGGCTTCGCGCATTAGGAGGTGATACATGGTGGGAACGCCGGGGAGCAGGGAGATCTTCTCGCGGGCGATCAGCTCGATCGCCTCCCCCGCGTGGAAGGTCTCCTCCAGCACCAGCGTCGCGCCGGCGGCGAGCGTGCCCACCGCGACGCCGAAGCCGAAGACCGCGAAGAGCGGAACGGCGGCGAGCACGCGATCCGCGGGCTCGATCTCGATCGCCTCGAAGCTGCGCACCGCCGTCTCGACGATGCTGCGATTCGAGAGACAGACGCCTTTCGGCTTTCCCATCGTGCCTGACGTGTAGATCATCGTCAGGGTGGTGTCGTCGCGGAGGTCGAGCGCGACGGGCACCGGGCGGCCCTCGCCACTGGAGACGAGGTCCTCGAACTGGAAGATGCGGTCGTCGTACCAGAGCTCCTCTTCCCCGACGGTGACGACGTACTGCAGGTCGGGGAGCTCCGCGATCAGATCCTCGAAGAGCTGGAGGTAATCCGTGTCGCGAAAGCGCTCCGCCGTGACCGCGACCGAGACCTCGGCGTGGCGGAGCTGGTACTTGAGCTCATGGTAGTTGAGCTGGGGATTCACCGGAACGATCGTCGCTCCGAGCCGCGACGCGGCGAGCAGAGTGATGATCCATTCGGGCCAGTTCGGGAGGTTGATCGCGACGCGATCGCCCATCCCGATCCCCAACTCCGCGAGCGCGGCAGCGAGCGCCGTCGCCCGTGCCTGCACCTGCCCGTAGGTCCACGTCCGTCCTCCCGCGACCAACATGATTCGTTCCGGGTGCGCATCGGCACGCGTCGCGAAGACATGGTCCAGGGTCCAGACGTTCGACATCGACCTCCGGTCGGGTGAGTCAGTCAAGCCTTGCAATCTAGCTGGGCAGTTGGGTTTATGCGAGGCGTAAGCTGTTTCGGTGTTGGCGGTTGTGGGCTGGAGGCTGGAAGCTGGAGGCTGATGGCAGGAGGCCTGACGCCAATGGCCTCCAGCCTCCCGCCTCCAGCCAGTCATTCGCCGAGTGCCTTGATGATCACGCGCTTCGGGCGCTGGCCGTCCCATTCGCCGTAGAAGATCCGCTGCCAGGGACCGAGGTCGAGCTCACCCTTCGTGACGGGGACGATGACCTCGTGGCCGATGGTGATGGAGCGCAGATGGGCCGCGGCGTTGTCCTCGCCGGTGCCCGAATTGTGGCGGTAGCGGTCGGGCGACCAGGGGGCGATCCGCTCCTCGAGCCATTTCAGGATGTCGCCCCAGAGATTGGGCTCGTGGTCGTTCACGAAGACGGACGCGGAGATGTGCATCGCCGAGACGAGGACCATGCCCTCGGTGATCCCGGCCACGGATCGACAGCGCTCCACCTCGTCGGTGATGTCGATGATCTCCTGACGCGCGCGGGTGTTGAAGGTGAGGTAGTCGGTGTGGTGCCTCATCGGATCGGTGACTGGAGTCGTGCGGAGTGGGTGACGCGCGCTTAGCTTGGACGCGGGGCGTCTCCGGCGCGTGCGACGCGGGAAACCGGCGCTCGAAGCGTGCCGTACGGGAGAAAACTCGTGGCGTCATTCGAGGTGAAGCGACGGGAAGAACCGACGACGGGTGAGTCGAGCAGCCGCTGGCGGTCGCTCGACTTCCGGGCGCGCCTGTCGGCGATCCTCTTCGCGTTCGCGGTGGTCCCGACGGTGGTGCTGACGCTGCTCTGGGCGGGCGCGATGAGCAAGGCGATCCCCTTCTTCAGCGCGAGCCCGGCATGGGACCGGGTCGCCGCGACCGGCGAGCGGGCGATCGCCGCGGCGCGGGCGGCGCCCCTCAACGCGGAGCAGCGCGCGGCGATGGATGCGCACCAGCAGGAGCTGCAGGCGTCGCTCGAGCAGGCGCTCCGCTTCCGATATGTCGGGAAACAGGCGCTGCCCGTCGTGGTGGTCGTCTCGCTCGTCGTGGTGGGAGTGCTGGTCTTCCTCGCCTCGCGAGTGGGAGGACACCTTGGACGGCAGCTCGGGCGCCCGCTCGCCGAGCTGGTGGAATGGACGGAGCGCATCGAGCGGGGGGAGACGCTTCCCCCGGGGCCGGCACGGCGCGGCGCCCCGGAGTTCGAAGTGCTGAGACAGCGCATGCGGGAGATGTCGCGCGAGCTGGAGGTCGGGCGACGCCGCGCGATCGAGGCGGAGCGTGCGGAAGCGTTTCGCGAGACGGCGCGGCAGGTCGCGCACGAGCTGAAGAATCCGCTCACGCCGATCCGCTTCGCCGTCGAGCGGCTGCGGCGCGACGTGCCGCCCGAGCTCACGGAGACGGTCGAGGTGCTCGGCGTCGAGTCGCGGCGGCTCGAGGAGATGGCGAAGAGCTTCGCGCAGTTCGGTCGTCTGCCGGAAGGTCCGCGGGCCGCGGTGGACGTCGGCGAGCTGGCGCGCTACACGGCGCGGGCGACGGTGCCGCAGAGCGTCGCGCTGACCGTCGAGGTGGCGGACGACGTGCCGATGGTGGAGGGGCATCACGATGCGCTCGCGCGCGCGCTGTCGAACGTGTTGATCAACGCGGTCGAGGCATGCCAGCGCGGGGGCGCGATCGCGGTGCGCGTCACGAGGAGGGCCGACGAGAACGGCGGAGACGATCAGGTCCTCGTCTCGGTGCGCGACAGCGGGTGCGGGATGAGCCCCGACCGGCTGGCGCGAATCTGGGAGCCGTACGTCACGTACAAGCAGGGCGGCACGGGGCTCGGCCTCGCGATCGCGCGGCAGACGATCGATGCGCACGGCGGACAGGTGGAAGCGACGAGCGCCCCCGGCCAGGGGACGGAGGTACGCTTCCTCCTGCCCGCCGGCGCGCCGCAGAGGGTATAGCGAAATGGTGTCAACGATCACCAGCACCTGGATGGAGAGAACGTATGGGACCTGAGATGGCGGCGGTCGTCGTCCCCCTCGCGGGGATGACCATGATCGTCACGATCGTGCTCGGCATCCCGCTCGTGCGGGCCTACACGAAGCGGGTCGAGTCGCGCGGAGCTGCACCGGCGATTCCCGGCGACGTGACGGCGCGGCTCGAGCGGATCGAGCACGCGATCGACGCGATGGCGGTGGAGGTGGAGCGCATCGCCGAAGGGCAGCGGTTCACGACGAAGCTGCTCTCCGAGCGCGCGTCGGAGCGCGACGCGCTGCCACACCCGACGACCGGAGGACGTACGTGACCGGGAGACAGACACGATGATCGGGCCCGCGGAGTTCTTCATCACGCTCGCGGCGTTCATCTCTGGGACGATCATCCTGACGCCGATCGCGCGAGCGTTCGGGCGACGGATCGAGAACCAGTCGAAGCAGCCGCCGCTCCCGAGCGCGGCGCAGGACGCGCGCTTCGACCGGCTCGAGCAGGCCGTGGAAGCCGTTGCGATCGAAGTCGAGCGAATCGCCGAGGGGCAGCGGTTCGTGACCAAGCTGCTCGCCGACCGCGCGCAGCAGGGCGCGCTGCTCGAGGGTCCGTCACGCGAACGGGCGAAGCCGCAGGGCTGATCGGTGCCCTCCGTCCTGATCATCGACGACGAGCCGAACATCCGACGGATGGTCGGCGCGCTGCTCGGCAGCGAAGGGTATGACGTGCGTGAGGCGCCCGAGGGCGCCGCGGGCGTGGCGCGAGCGCGTGAGGCGGAGCCCGACGTCGTCCTCCTCGACCTGATGATGCCGGGTGAGCTGGACGGGCTGGCGACGCTGGCGCGGCTGCGCGAGGCGTCGCCCGACGTGCCGGTGGTGATGATGAGCGGAAAGGCCGGACTCGCCGACGCCGTGCGAGCGACGAAGCTCGGCGCGTCGAACTTCCTGGAGAAGCCGCTGACGCCGGAGGGAGTGCTGCTCGCGCTCGCGGCCGCGCTCGAGCTGCGCCGCGCACGGCAGGAAGCGCGCGCGCTCCGCGCCGACCTCGGCCTCGCGACGGAGATGATCGGGGGCGACCCGTCGATGAACGCGCTGCGCGAGATGATCGCGCGCGTCGCGCCGACCGACGCCCGCGTGCTCGTCACCGGAGAATCGGGTACCGGGAAGGAGCTGGTCGCGGCGGCGATCCACTTCGGCAGCACGCGGCGGGAGAAGCCATTTGTCCGGGTGAACTGCGCGGCCATTCCGCGCGATCTCGTGGAGAGCGAGATGTTCGGCCACGAGAAGGGCTCCTTCACCGGCGCGACCGAGCGGCGGATCGGGCGCTTCGAGCTGGCGCACACGGGGACGCTCTTTCTCGACGAAGTCGGCGATCTCGGCCCGGAGGCCCAGGCGAAGCTGCTGCGCGCGATCGAGGCGCGGGAGATCGAGCGGGTCGGCGGAGGAAAGCCGATCCGCGTGGACGTGCGCATCCTCGCGGCGACGAACAAGGATCTCGCGCGCTGCGTCACGGACGGAACCTTCCGCGAGGATCTCTACTTCCGGCTGAACGTGATCCCGATCGTGCTGCCCCCGCTGCGCGATCGTCCGGGAGACATCCCCGCGCTCGTGCGCCACTTCTCGGCGCTGCACCGCGCGCGGACGGGCCGCGCGCTGCCGATGTGGAGCGAGGACGCGCTGCAGATGCTGTCGCGGCACCGCTGGCCGGGGAACGTGCGCGAGCTGGCGAACATCGTGGAGCGACTGGCGATCCTGCACGCGGGGCGCGAGGTGACCGCGGAGCACGTGCGCGAGGTGCTGCCGATGGAGCGGGAGACGTCGCCGACGCGCGCTCCCCTTCCCGATCCCGCGTCGCTCGACCGTCCGCTCACCGAGACGCTGGACGAGTTCGAGCGCGCGGTGATCGTGCGAGCGCTGTCGTCGGCGGCGGGAAACGTCGCCGAAGCGGCGCGGCGACTGAAGACGGACCGCCCGAACCTGTACCGGCGCATGAAGCGGCTGGGAATCGTCGAGGGGCGCAACGCGTGAGGGTCCGGTTCCACTTCGAGGTGAGCGAATGACGCGAATGACGCTCGGCGCTCGGCGCCCGGCGCTCGGCACTCGGCTCTGCCTGCTGGCCGCGATGCTCGGGTGCGCGGGGGTCCTCCCCGCGCAGCAGCCCGACACGCTGCCAACGGCCGATGCGCTGCCGCCGACGGTCGCCCGCGAGGCGGTGGCGCGCTACAACATGCCCGCCGCGCTCCGTGCGACGACGCCGACGACGATCGACAGCACGCGCGTCGTCGACGGAGATGTCGCGGTGCTCGAGGCGCCGCTGGTGATCGCCGGGATCGTGCGCGGCGACGTCGTCGTGATCAACGGGAACGTCACCCTCCGAGCGGGCGCGCGCGTCGACGGAGGGATCTTCCTCGTCGGCGGCGCGGTGACGGGGCTCGAGTCGGCGCGGGTGGGAGGCGAAGTGCGCGCGTATCAGGCGCCGCTCCACTACACGCGCGAGG
>DATAIN010000289.1:0-1804 GCA_036262635.1 Gemmatimonadaceae bacterium
AGGAGGAATCCCGCGCTCGTGACCTCGTGGTCGAAGCGGAGCGAGTACATCCACCCTTCGTCCATCAGGTGATGCACCGCGGCCCAGTCGTCGGGATACGGGCCTTCGGGCAATCCGGGCACGACGTCGTCCATCAGCCGCACGCCGTCGAAGTGCCCGAAGAGCAGCGCAGAGCGCGTGTGCGTCGCCGCGAGGCCGGAGGGAATCGAGAGCTGCCGCGCGAGGAATCCACCCGGTCCCGATGCGTCGATCAGGAAGCGCGCCCTCAGCTCGAACGCGTCGCCGTCGCGATGGCCGCCGAGCCGCCACGAATCGGACGCGAGCTCCGCGCTCGTCAGCTCCGTGCGGTCGCGGTAGTCCACCCCCGACGCCACCGCCTCGCGCACGAAGTGCTCGTCCACGTCCGCGCGCAGCCAGTGCGTGTCGGAGAGCGAGTCGTCGGGGCTCGCCGCGACGAGGAGCCGCTCCGCGTCGAGCCCGCGCGCGGCGAACTGCTCGCCCGGGTGATGACGGTAGAAGGTGAAGCCGCGCTTCAGGCCCCGGCACAGCTCGGGATGATGCGCCATCCAGCGCCCGTGCGTCGCGAGCCGGTAGCAGTCGGCCAGCCCGTAGCGGATGCCCAACCGCTCGAGCGAGAGATTCGCCAGCGGCGTCGTCGACTCGCCGATCGCGAAGCGTGGATGCGTCCCGCGCTCGAGGAGCACGACGTCGTAGCCGAGCGTCGCGAGCACGCGCGCGAGAAGCGATCCGGCGAACCCGCTGCCGACGATCGCCACTTCGCACGACCGCCTCATGCCTCGCACGCGTCGCACTCGATCGGCGGCAGCGTCCCTCCGTGCACGTTCAGTCGCGCGAGCCGCTCGATGCGCGCGGCACGACAGCGCTCGCAGGCCGGCAGCCGCTGCGCATCCCACAGATCCGCGGGGACGACGGTGTGCGCGATGTGCGCGCAGCGGTCGAGCGCGGCCTCCAGCTCGCGGAGCGTCGGCGGCGTGAACTCGCCCGCGGCCTGAAGGCGTTCCATCTCGCCGTTCCCGCCGCGCACCGGGATGATCGAGACCACCGCCGCGCCCCGCTCCGCCGCATGCTCCACCGTGCGCACCGCCCAGTCGACGCTCTCCGGCGCCGGGACGTGCGGAACGCCGAGCAGCACGAACACCCGAAGATCGATGCCGTTGTCCGAGAGGAATCGCGTCGCGCTGTCGAAGCGCGCCAGGTCGAGCCGCTTGTTGAGTCGCACGGCGGCGAGCGGATGGATCGTCTCGAGCCCCACCGCCACCTCGAGCCGTCCGCGAATCCGTCGCGCAAAGTCGAGCGTCCGCGGTCCGATCGTGTTCACGTGCGACTCCACCGTCACCCCGGCGAACGGCGCGGCGAGCGCCGCGAGCCCCGCGATGTCCTGCTCCGGCACCGCGCGCTGGTCGAAGAAGTTGCTCGCGTTGTAGAGCTTCACGCGCTCCGGCGGCGCGCCCTCGATCGAGGCGAGCACCTGCTCGAGCTGGCGCACGAGCGCCCCCGGCGGCGTCGGGCCGTCGATCGTCCAGCGCCACAGATCGCAGAAGGAGCAGGTGAACGGACACTCCGCGCCGGCGAGGAACACGGTGAGCGCGCGCTCGATCGTCCCGTCCCCACGGCGCTCCTCCTCGACCAGCGACCCGTGCGCCGTGTAGGCGTCGACCCGGGGCTTCGGCGGTCGCAGCGCACGGATCCGCCGGTCGGCGGCGGATACGCTCACGCGACCGGCGCGTGCAGCTTCTGGAAGTGCGAGCGGTAGAGCGACTCGTCGTTCGCGAAGAGGCGCGGC
>DATAIN010000290.1:0-1646 GCA_036262635.1 Gemmatimonadaceae bacterium
ACGTGTTCCCCGCCGAGCCACCAGCCACCAGCAGCAAAAGGCCACAGCCTCCCCACCTCCCAACCTCACCGTCTCCCCAGCCCCTCGAGGCCAACCGGCCCGTCGCGCGAGTCCCAGAGCACGGCGCACACAAGAGCCGCCCTCCTCACCTCGCGTACTCCCTCACAAGCTCGTACACATACTCGACTCCATCATAGAAAGACTTCACCAAAATCCGCTCGTCCCTCCCATGCGCCCGGTAGTCGTCGACGTCGATGAAGACGCCGCTGATGCCGTAGGTCGGAATCCCCGCCGCGCGGAGGTAGTAGCCGTCGGTCGCTCCCGTCTCGAGCACGGGTATCACCACGACCCCCGGCCAGAGCCGAGCGGTGACGCGCTCCACCGGTCCCATCACCGCCGGCGAGAGCGGGGAGGGCTCGGCGGGCTTCGCTTCGTCGATCGGTGTGACGTGCACCGAGTCGTCGCCGATCACCTTCACCAGTGTCGCCTGCGTCTGCGCCGGGGTCTCGCCGGGCATGATACGGCAGTTCACCGTCGCGCGCGCCGTCTGCGGGAGGGCGTTCGGCGCGTGGCCGCCCTCGAGCATCGTCGGGACGCAGGTCGTGCGGAGCTGCGCGTTGTAGAAGGGGGAGCGCGACAGGCGCGCCGCGGCCGCGTCGTCGTGCTCGTTCGCGACGATCGCCCGCATGTCGGCGGCGAGCTGGCCGGTCTCCATCGCGGCCTGGCGCGCGAGGTAGCCGCGCGTCGTCTCGGTGAGGTGGACGGGGAAGGTATGGCGGCCGATCCTGCCTAACGCGTCGGCGAGGCGGACGATCGCGTTCTCGGGCGTGGGCATCGAGCTGTGGCCGCCCGGGTTCCGCACCTCGAGCCGGTACGACTGGTAGAGCTTCTCGCTCGTCTGCACCGGACGGGTGATCCGCTTCCCGTCCTTGATCTGCGGATCGCCCCCGTCGACGTTCACGCAGAACTCGGCGTCGATCAGCTCGCGGTGCTGCGCGGCGAGCCACTCCATCCCGTCGTAGCCGCCGCCGCCTTCCTCCCCCGCGGTGAGAGCGAGGATGAGCGTGCGGTTGGGCGTGATCTTCTCCTGCTTCATCCGCAGCAGCGCCATGATCAGCGTCGTCGCGCCATCCTTGATGTCGCTCGTCCCCCGCCCGTAGAAGAAGCCATCCTTCTCCGTGAGCGTGTACGGGTCCATCGACCAGTCCGAGCGCAGCGCCTCGACCACGTCGAGATGCGCGATGAGCAGGATCGGCTTCAGCGTCTTCGACTTCCCGGGGAAACGCACGACGACGTTGGAGTCCTTGTCCCCGGCGGGGCCGATGACGGTGACGTCCTTCGCCGCCCACCCCGCGTCGAGGAAGCGCTTCGCCACCGCGCGCGCGGCCGGCGTCGTGCTCCCTTCCTTGTACGAGGTGTTGATCTCGATCAGCTCGCGAAAGATCTCGCGGGCGAGCCGCTGGTTCGGGGTGAGCTGCATGGTCTGGGCGGCGAGCGGTGCCGCGGCTGCGAGGAGCGCGATGGCGAGCGTGACGCGAAGTCTCAAGCGTGCCTCTGTCAGTTCGGTGAAAGGTCGTCAGGCCGCCGCGATCGGAATGCGCTCGACCGTGCCGTCGTAGGACCGCCCGTCGACCGTCGCGAAGAGA
>DATAIN010000291.1:0-2973 GCA_036262635.1 Gemmatimonadaceae bacterium
CCTTGTTCTGTGTGACCGCCACCACAGCGCGCCAGGGCGTGTCGGACCGCACCGTTAGGCGCGCTGTGGTGGCGGTCACACAGAACAAGGAGCCCGGACGCGGTGTACGCAGCATGATGAAGCTCAGCCGCTCCGCCCCCCTCCTCGCCCTCGTCGCGCTCGCCGGCGCGTGCACCGACGTCGCGGGGATCCTCGCGCCCATCCCCGACGGCTCGAATCACCCCGGCTTCGACACGAGCATCTATCCCGGCGACGCAGCGATGCGCGCCTGGCTCGCGCCGCGCTCGCCGTACGAGTGGGTGGGATACTATCTCCCCGCGTCGTGCCATCACGACACGAGCTGGAGCGGCAGGCGCGCCTTCCTCGGCTCGCTCGGCTGGGGAACCGCGGTGCTCTACGTGGGGCAGCAGACGTGGGAGGGAGTCGCGGTCGGCCCACGGCTCGCGCCGGCGATGCAGCGCGCCGCGCAGTCCGTCACCTGCTCGCGCACTCTGCTCACCGGCGCGCAGGGGACCATCGAGGGACTCGACGCCGTGGCCCAGGCGGCCAACGAAGGATTCGCGCCGGGCACGGTGATCTATCTCGACATCGAGTACATGAGCACCGTGACGAGCGCGATGCGCGAGTACTACCGCTCGTGGGTCGCGCAGGTGCTCGCCGACGGTCGCTACGTGCCGGGCATCTACTGCCACAAGTCGAACGCCGCGACGCTCTTCAGCGACGTGCGCAGCGAGTTCCTCGCCCACGCGCGCCTCGACTCGCCGCGCTTCTGGATCGCCAGCCAGAGCGGTTTCTCCCTCGACCGGCCGCCTACCGACGTCGGCCACGACTTCGCGAACGTGTGGCAGGGACGGCTCGACACGACCGAGAGCTGGAACGGGGTCTCCCTGAACATCGACGTCAACGTCGCGGATCGCGCGTCGCCCTCGGCGCGCTGAGCCGCAGCGGCCGGAGTGCCGGGGTCGCGCGGCCCGGGATGTGAAAGGGCGCGCGGCATGACTCAGACGACAGCGTTCGGCTATCACGTCTCGCACGAGCAGTTCGATCCGCGCGAGCTCCTCGAGTGCGCACGGCTCGCCGAGCGGGCGGGGTTCGCGCGGATGACCGCCTCGGACCACTTCCATCCGTGGAACGAGCGTCCGGGACAGAGCGGCTTCGTCTGGTCGTGGCTCGGCGCGGCGATGGAGGCGACGTCGGTGCCCTATCGCACCGTGTCGGCACCGGGCTACCGCTACCATCCCGCGATCCTCGCCCAGGCGGGCGCGACGCTCTCCGTGATGTACCCCGGCCGCCTCTGGATGGCGTTAGGCAGCGGCGAGCGGGTGAACGAGGGGATCACCGGACTTCCCTGGCCGCCGAAGCCGGAGCGCAACGCGCGGCTGAAGGAGTGCGCCGACGTCATCCGCGCCCTCTGGGCCGGCGAGACGGTGACGCATCATGGCCAGGTCGTGATCGAGGAAGCGAAGCTCTACACCCGTCCCGCCACTCCGCCGCTCATCATCGGCGCAGCCGTCACCGCGGAGACCGCGCGCTGGCTCGGCGGCTGGGCCGACGGGTTGATCACCGTCGCCGGCGGCCCACCCGCCAATCTGAAGCGCGTGCTCGACGCCTTCCGCGAAGGAGGGGGAGAGGGGAAGCCGATGCTCGCGCAGGCGAAGATCGCCTGGGGCCGCGACGAGGAGGCGACGCGTCGCGACGCCTTCCGGCAGTGGGGCACGAACCTCGTCACGGGCGACGTGACCTGGGAGCTCCGCACGCCGAAGCAGTTCGAGCAGGCCACCGCGGCGCTGGAGCCGAAGCACCTCGACGCGACCGTCAACGTCTCGAGCGACCTCGCCCGCCACTCCGCGCTGCTCCACGAGTACGCGGCCCTCGGGCTCACCGAGCTCTCCATCCACAACGTCGCGACCAATCAGCGCGAGTTCATCGAGGCGTTCGGCGAGCGGGTGCTCCCCGACCTGCGGCGCTAGTACCCGCAGCTCTTCTCCAGCCATCCGACCACCGTGCGCGCCAGCGCGATGCGGCGGTCGGAGAAGGAGTGATCGGTCGGCCAGACGACCGCGGTCAGCCGCTTCGCCCCCGCCGCGCCTAACGCGCGGACGAGCGCCGCGTGGTCGGTGTTGTGATCGTTGTCGAGCAGGAGCAGGGTGCGCGGCGCGAGCTCGCCGGCGCGTGTGGTGAGGTCCCACCGCTCGGCGTTCGCGTCGAGGCTCGCCGCGAGCGACTTCGCGTCCGCGTGCAGCGGGCCGCCCGCCTGGGTGAGCCACTCGTCGTAGCCCGTGCGCTCCCTGAACGCGGCGCTGTCGGCGTGCGCCCGCTTCATGCGCCGCGACATGTCCGCCAGCTCGAGGGCACCCGCGCAGCGGATACCCGTATCCGCCGCCGCGCCGAGCAGGGCGAGCCAGGCGCCCATGCTGTGGCCGACGAGCGCGATCCGCCGCGGGTCGATGCGATAGCGCGCCGCGAGCTCGGGAGAGCGCAGCCAGTTCACGACGGTGGCGACGTCCTCCTGCGCGTTCGCGAAGGAGAACTCGCCCCCGCTTCCCCACGAGCCGCGATAGTTGAAGTAGAGCACGTTCATCCCCGCGCGCCGCATCGCCTGCGCGAGATCGAGATTGCGCTCGTTCCCGGGATAGCCGTGCAGCAGCACGACCGTCGGATGCGGTCCCTTTCCCTGCGCGAGGTAGATGAGCCCATTCACCCGCGGGCCGCCGCTCTCGAACGCCACCTCGTCCATCGACGGGCGGAACGCGGTGTCGCGGACGACAGGGTCGGTCGTGATCGGGTCGCGGCGCTGCGCGGCGGCGGGTGCCGTCAGGAGGGGGAGCGCGAGGAGGAGCGTGAGGAATCGGCGCATGGCGGGATGACGCGCGGGTTCGGATCGGCGAGCGTCCCGGATGATATGGCTCGTTTCCTCGCGCTGCGACCCGATTTCTGCGACCGAGTGGCGGGGACGGGGTGGGGACGGGGTGG
>DATAIN010000292.1:0-1874 GCA_036262635.1 Gemmatimonadaceae bacterium
CTCGATGCTCCCCGCCGATGCGCCGGCCTTGCCGCTGAAGGCGTTGCACGCCGAGTTCTGCGGCTGGAAATCGATCGTCTGCCCGCGGACGACCCAGCTCCCCTCGCAGGTCAGCGGTCCGGTCGGCCCGACTACGCCTCCGCTCGAGACGCCCATGCCGGCGAGCGCGAGCGAGAACCGGTGATTCTCGCTGAGCGTGAGCGACCCGTCGCCGACCCAGAAGCCGCTGACGTTGAACGGGTTCGCAAGCACCTTCGCGGGAATCGCCTTCCCGTCCACGGTCGCTAGCGCGTAACGCCCCACGAACGGAGCTGGCGACACGCCGTCGCCGCCACACGCGGCAACGGAAAGCAGAAGACAGAGACCGGGAAGGAGTCGTCGCGAGATCATTCTGTCGGAATCTGGGGCGCGCCACCGCGGGCGCGCTGGCGCTGGAAGAATGCGCGCAGCAAATCTGCCCCCTCCTCGCGGAGGACGCCAGCGAGAACCTCGGGACGATGGTTGAGCTTGCGGTGGCGCAGGAGATCTTCCACCGACCCGCCCATCCCGGCCTTGTCGTCCCACGCCCCGAACACCACCCGGTCGACCCGCGCCAGCACGATCGCGCCTGCGCACATCGCGCACGGCTCGAGCGTCACGTACAGCGTGCAGCCGGTGAGCCGCCAGCTGCCGAGCGCAACGCATGCATCCCGGATCGCGATCGTCTCGGCGTGCGCGGTGGCGTCCTGGTCGCGCAGCGTGCGATTCGCGGCGACGGCGATCGACTGCCCGTCGCGCACGATCACCGCTCCGACGGGGACGTCACCCGAGCTCTCGGCGGCGCGCGCCGCCTCGAGTGCGACGCGCATCCACCGCTGGTCCTCGGCAGCGCCCGGGCCGGCGTCCTCCACGCCTGCCCTGCCTAACGGCCGACCGGCTCGGCGACGCCGGCGCGCTCGAAGGCGATCCCGCCGCCGGGTGCCGGGACGGCGCGGATCGTGTCGCCTTCCGCGAAGCGTCCCTCGAGGATCGCGAGCGCGAGCGGGTTCTGGAGCAGCCGCTGCACCGCGCGCTTCAGCGGCCGCGCGCCGAACGCCGGGTCGTACCCCTCCTCGGCGATGATGCGCCGAGCCTCCGGCGTCAGCTCGAGCGTCAGCTTCCGGTCGGCGAGCAGCTTCTCGAGCCGGCCGAGCTGCAGCCCGACGATGTGCTCGATCTCCTCCTGGCCGAGCGGACGGAAGATGATGATGTCGTCCACGCGGTTGAGGAACTCGGGGCGGAAGTGCTGGCGCAGCGCGGCCATCACCTGCGTCTCCACCATCACGCGATCCTCGCCTGCGTGCTCGAGGATGAAGTGCCTGCCGATGTTCGACGTCATGATGATGACGGCGTTCCGGAAATCGACCGTGCGTCCCTGCGAGTCGGTGAGCCGCCCGTCGTCGAGGATCTGCAGCAGCACGTTGAAGACGTCGGGATGCGCCTTCTCGATCTCGTCGAAGAGGATCACCGAGTACGGGCGGCGGCGCACCGCCTCGGTGAGCTGCCCGCCCTCCTCGTAGCCGACGTACCCAGGGGGTGCGCCGACCAGCCGAGCGACCGAGTGCTTCTCGCCGTACTCGCTCATGTCGATGCGTACCATGGCTCGCTCGTCGTCGAACAGGTACTCCGCGAGGGCACGCGCCGTCTCCGTCTTCCCGACGCCCGTGGGGCCGAGGAAGATGAAGGAGCCGATCGGGCGGTTGGGATCCTGGAGCCCCGCGCGCGAGCGGCGCACCGACCAGGCGCGACACCGAATGCTTTTCCATGTACTCCGACATGTCGATGCGCGTGAGCGCGTTCTCGTCGTCGAACAGAAACTCTGCCAGGGCGCGCGCGAGCAGCGTCTTGCCGACGCC
>DATAIN010000293.1:0-7250 GCA_036262635.1 Gemmatimonadaceae bacterium
CGGGCGACGAGGCCCGCCAGGTAGTTCGCGTCGATGCGGCGCGCGAGGTCGTGCCGCGCCGGGATGGAGCAGAACGCACGCGTGTCGTCGTTGAAGCCCGCGGTGTTCCAGAGCCCCGCCGTCTCGGTCGTGCGCTCGCGGAAGCGACGCATCCCCTCGGGCGAATCGTGGAACCACCAGGGCGGCCCGAGTCGCACCGCCGGATAGTGGCCGGCGAGCGGCGCGAGCTCTCGCGTGTACGTGCTCTCGTCGAGGGTGAAGAGCACGAGCGTCAGGCGCGGGTCGTTGCCGTACGCGTTGAGCAGCGCGCGCAGGTTCCGCGTGTACTCCGTCGCGACGGGGATGTCGGCGCCCTTGTCGAGGCCGAAGCGCGCGAACACCGCGTCGTTGTGATCGCGCAGTGCACCGGGATGCAGCTGCATCACCAGCCCGTCCTCGGTCGACATGCGCGCCATCTCCATCAGCATGTGCGCCTCGAAGCGCGACTGATCGTCCGCGGTCGCCTCGCCACGCCGCGCGCGCGCGAACAGCCGGTCGGCATCGGCGGGCGAGAGCCGTTCGGTGTACGGCGCGACCACCGCGTGGTCGGTCGCGGTCGCACCCATCTCGCGGAAGAAGGCCCGGCGCTCCTCGAGCGCACGGACGAAGGATGGGAAGTCGCCGATGTCGACCCCGCTCAGCGTGGCGAGCGCCGCGATCTCGTCGCGCCAGCCGCCGTCGGCGATGCGGAACGCGGCATCGGGACGGAAGGTCGGAATGATCCGACCCTCCCACTCCGAGTCGCGGATCGCGAGATGGTGCGTGAGCGGATCGCTCGCGCGGTCGGTCGTCGCGAGCACCTCGATGTTGAAGCGCTCGAAGAGCGCCCGCGGCCGGAACTCCGGTGTGGCGAGGCGTTCGGCGATCTCGTCGTAGATCGCCTGCGCCGTCGCCGGGCCGAGCTTCGAGCGGACGCCGAAGACCTCGAAGAGCTCCGCGTCGAGCCACACCCCCGTCGGCGTACCGCGGAACAGGTAGTAGTGGTCGGCGAACCGCTGCCAGATCCGCCGCGGATCGCGCTCGACGGGTGTGCCGTCTCGCGTCGGGATCCCGAGCGACTCCATCGGCACGCCGCGCGAATACAGCAGGCGGAAGATGTAATGGTCCGGGACGATCAGCAGCGCGGTCGGCTCGGGAAACGGCTCGTTCGCGGCGAGGAGCCGCGCGTCCACGTGTCCGTGCGGGCAGACCAGCGGCAGGTGGCGCGTCTCCTCGTACAGCGCGCGGGCCGCTCGACGGACGGCGGGGTCGGGATCGAAGAAGCGATCCTCGTGCAGCACCAGCGGCTCGGCGCCTCGTCCCGCGCTCCGCCCCCGTCCATCCGATCTCGAATCGTCCATCATGCCGTCATCCGACCGTCGAGAGAGCGGGGCGGAACGCCGCATTGGCGCGGCGCCGCGAACTCATGATACAACGTGTGGTCGCGCTGGAGTGTTCGCGATCATTGCCCGCTGGCCGCGAAATCGGCGTATTGCCCCTCGAGCGACGCCGGCGTCGCCGTCCCCGCGATGATCAGGATGCGATACCGGAAGGTCGTCGACTGGCCGGGAGCGAGCGCGAAGCCCAGCTCCTGCTTGCCATTGCTGAAGATCTTCTGGCCGAGCGGGTTCGCCGCGAACAGCCCGTAGCCGCGGGCATGCCAGTAGGTCGGGAATCCCACGTTCCGCGGATGGTCGAAGATCGCGATGGTGACTGGCTGTCCCTCGACGACGCCGGAAAGACTCGTCCAGCGACCGCGCGTGCCCCACGCCGCCTCGCCCTCGACGCCTTCCGAGGTGTGATAGTTACCGGTGACGCCCTCGTTGTTCAGCACGGGCACCGCGGTCGCCCGCCCGCTCGCGTCGGTGAACACCTCGGCCTTCGTCGAGGGCAGCTCGAGCTCGCGCCGGACGCGGAGGCCGAGCATCCCGTCCTTCGCGTCGGGGAAGGCGACCGGCTGATCGGCCGCGGTGAGCGTCGTCGTGCGATCGATCGTGCGCACGCTCCCGGACGCCCGGAAGACGTAGCGTGTCCGCTCGTGGAGGAGGACCTTCCCCTGCGAGTCCACCCAGTCGGCGGTGGCGTCGAGCGCGCCCTCGCCATCGCCGCTCGTCGGCGTCGCGGAGCGGTGCACGATGGTCCCCATCTTCGGCGCGTTCTCCGGCTTGATCGCGTCGGAGTTGTTCCAGAAATCGAGCCCGTTGACGTTCTCGTAGTTGAGCCAGAGCCCGACGTGATGCGGATGGTCGACGCGCTCGCCGGGGCGCGGCTCGAGCGGCCAGCCCCGGGTGACGACGACGCCCGTCGCCGTGCGGATCGGGAAGAGGACCGGCTTCTTCAGGACCGCCGGGTAGATGTACGACGTGAAGGGCCGTCCGCCGACGAGCACGTCGACCCGACGGTTCGCCTCGTCGGCCACCAGCTCGACGCGCGGCTTCGGTGACGTGGCCGCCGTGGTCACGGCGGGCGAGGGCGCGGGGGCAGGCGCCGCCGGCGCACAGGCCAGCGCGCCAGCCAGCGCGGAGAGAGCGAGCGTGCTGCGCATCGGTCGGAAATCGCGGGAGGGTGAAGGACCCGGACGGCGCGGCTCCGCGCCGTCCGGATGTGTCGTCAGGCGACGACGACGCGCTGCTGGACGTCGTCGAAGGTGACCTTCTTGCCGGTCTGCATCGCGGCGATCGTCATGCAGAGCGCGACCGAGTGGTTGTAGCCCGCCTCGATGTCGGCGTTCGGCTTCCGCCGTGCGCGCACGCTCTCCATCCAGTTGCGGATGTGCGCCGTGGTCGACGGATCGGCGCCGGTGTTCGCGCTGGTCTCCGTCTTCACCGCCTCGGAGAGCTTCGACGCCGGCAGCAGGTTCGCCGCCATCTTCATCTCGGCGGCCGCCTTCGCGCCGAGACCGCCGGTCGGCGTGATCTCGTTGGTGTCGAGGTTGAGCATCCCGCCGTTGGAGTAGTAGTACTCCTTCGTCTCGCCGGCCGAGTTGGTCATGCGCGACGAGTACGTCACCTGGAACCCCTTGGTCGGATCGTCGAGCGGGCCGTAATCGAACACGATGGTGATCGTGTCCCAGTTCTTGCGGCCGTCCTTCCAGAGATAGACGCCGCCGTTGGCGACGACGCTGCGCGGATGCGGCAGGTCGGTGAACCAGTGCACGGTGTCGATCTGGTGGACGAGCCACTGGTCGGGGATACCGGAGGAGTACGGCCAGAAGAGTCGGTACTCGAGGTACTTCCGCGGGTCCCACGCCTCCCACGGCTGGTTGATCAGGTAGCGCTTCCAGTCGGTGTCCTGCTCGCGGATCTGCGCGACGAGCGCGGGACGGCGCCAGCGTCCCGGCTGGTTGACGTTCCACGTCATCTCGGCCATCACGATGTCGCCGAACTTCCCCGAGCGGAGATACTCGTTCGCCTGCTTGTAGTTCGCGGCGCTGCGGCGCTGCGTGCCGATCTGCACGATGCGGCCGGACTTCTTCACCGCGTCGCGGATGGCGACCGCGTCGGCCATGGTGTGGGCGAGCGGCTTCTCGATGTACGCGTCCTGGCCGGCCTGCATCGCCTCGACGCCGTGATACGCGTGCTGGAAATCGGCGGTCGAGATGACGACGGCGTCGGTGGTCTTCGAGGCGTACAGCTCCTCGTTGTTCCGGAAGGGACGGACCTTCGAGCCGGTCGCCTCCTGGATCTTGGCGACCCCCTCGTCGCGGCGGACGCTCCAGATGTCGGAGAGTCCGACGATCTCGAAGTTGGTCTCCTTGCCGATCTTCGCGTACACCGGGAGATGGGCCTGGCGGAAGCGATCCGAGAAGCCGACGATGCCGACGCGGACCCGATCGTTGGCGCCGAGGATGCGCGCGTAGCTCGCGGCGGAGAGCGACGCGGCCCGGCTGACCCCCGGAATGCTCGTGACGGCGAGCCCGGCGGCGCCGAGGGCGGCGGCGCGGAGGAAGTCGCGGCGCGGAAGCTCCTGCTCCTGCTCCGGCTTCGCGGTCGCGTCGCCGGGCTGCTGCTGATCGGACATGGCCTTCACCTCGGGTGATTGACTGGTGGTGGACGGATGCGGAGCCGCCGGACGCTGCCGCCTAACGGGCGGCGACGCGGCGGGGCGTGCGGGCGCGGGTCCGGCTCGCCTCGAGTCCGGCGAGGATCCCGCGCATGTGGGCGAACGACTGCTTCATCCCGGGGAGCGGATCGTCGGCGTCGATCTCGTACTCGAGGTTGACGTAGCCCGGGTAGCGCATGGCGATGAGCTGCCGGAAGATCTCGGCGATGGGAATCGCGCCCTCGCCGACGATCACCTGGCTGTCCTTGGCGGAGAGGTCGCGCAGATCCTTGGCGTGCATGTCATGGAGGCGCGGCCCGGCGTCGGCGACCGCCTGGACGACGTCGGTGCCGGTGCGCACGGTGTGGCCGATGTCGATGCAGAGTCCCATCCGGCGGTCCATCGACTTCACGTGCTTGAGGACGTCGTACGGCGAGGGGAAGCGCTTGTCCTCGGTGCCGTGGTTGTGGATCGCGACGAGGATGTCGTACTGCTTCGCGAAGCGCTCGACGCGGGGGAGGATCGCCGGGTCCATCGTGCAGACGATGGTCGGCATCCCTGCGGCCTTCGCGTAGTCGAAGTAGCGCTGGACGTCCTCGTCGGTGTCCTTGTCGAAGGTGATCGTCCCGCCGCCGACGATGCGGAGGCCGGCGTCCTCGATCTCCTTGCGGGCCGCGGCGAGGTCGGCGGGGGGGAGCTCGTAGGGGAGGTGAACCGACTTGAGGTTCACGTAGGGCGTCCGCAGCGCCTTGACCATCTCGATCATCCGGTCGCGCGGGAACTTGCGGCAGGAGTAGCTCGCGACGCCGAGCTTGAGCTGGTGGCCGCTGGCATGGGCCGGGTCGGGCTCGTCGCCGCGCGGGTCGGCGGGCGTCGGTGGCGGGGGGGACGCGGCGTGCGCGAGTCGCCCGGCGTCGAGCGCGGCGGCCGCGACGCCCGCGGCGACTCCGCCCGCGGCGAGGGCGAGAAAGGAGCGGCGCGGGAGGGGTGAGTCGTCCATGCGAGGTCTCCTGGGTCGCGGGAGCAGCATCCTTCCCGCACTTAATCGTTTAAGTCGAGGGGAGCGCCAATGTACTGTCACGATCGGCCGCCGGCAATGCGCGCTTTCCCGCCGTCTACGTACGCCCTCCGCCAAACGTTCGACGCCCGCCGGCGCTCTTGCCTCCTCTCCCCGATTGTTGTAGCTCACAGAGGTGCACCACCGGCGAGCGTAGCCCGGCCGCCGGACGGCGGCCACCTTCTCGCCGCCTGAACCATGAGGCTCGCCATGTCGCCTCCCCGCTCTCCGCGCGCCGCCGCCGCGCTCCTCACCCTGGCCATCGCCGCCGGCGGCGCCGCCTGCCACCGCTCGCAGCCGGCTCGCGAACCCGTCCCCCGCGACCCGGCGCCCCGCGAGGTCGACATCGGCTACGGCACCGCGGACCGCTCGTCCGTCACCGGCGCCATCGCCTCCGTCGACGGCGCCGACACGCGCCGCATCAACGCGCGCAGCGTCGCCGAGATGCTCCAGGACCGCTTCCCCGGCGTCGAGGTCCTCCCCCAGCCGAACGGCAACGTCAGCATCCGCATCCGCGGCCGCCGCAGCTTCCTCGCCTCCTCGGAGCCGCTGTTCGTCGTCGACGGCACCCCGCTCCACAACGTCGGCGGCACCCTCCAGGACATCAACCCGCAGGACATCGAGCGCATCGACATCCTCAAGGACGCCGGCTCCACCGCGGTCTACGGCTCGCGCGGCGCCAACGGCGTCGTCCTCATCACTACCCGGCGCGCTCCGCGTTAGGCACTCTCCGCCGCCCCGCCGACCGCCGCCGCCATCACCTCCTCCGGCGTCCACCCGGACGCCGGCCGCGCCGCCGACAGCCGCCCCCGGCACATCACCGCGATCCGGTCGCAGAGCCCGAACAGCTCGGGGAGGTACGAGCTGACCAGGAGTACCCCCTTTCCCGATCCCGCCGCCCCGGCGATCGCCTCGTACAGCTGCGCCTTGCTCCCGATGTCGACCCCGCGCGTGGGCTCGTCGAGCAGCAGCACCTCGGCGTCCTGGTAGAGCAGCCGCCCGATCGCCACCTTCTGCTGGTTCCCTCCCGACAGGGCACGCGTCCGCTGCCACGGCCCGGCCGCTCGGATGCGGAGCGCCTCCATCCACCGCTGCACCTGCGCTCGTTGCCGCGACAGGGCGATCCATCCGTGCCGGGCGCAGCGCGCGAAGTTGGTCGCGCACAGGTTGTCCGCGACCGACATCGGCAGGGCGAGCCCCTCCGCCTTCCGGTCCTCGCTCGCGTACCCGAACCCGGCCACCACCCGCGCCGCGGGCTGCGCCGCCGACAGCACGCGGCCGCGCAGCGCGATCCGCCCCGACGAGGGCGCGAGCCCGAAGAGCGCGCGCACCATCTCGCTCCGTCCCGAGCCGACCAGCCCCGCTACTCCGAGGATCTCGCCGCGCCGCAGCTCGAAGCTCGCCGACCGCAGCAGCGGCGGCGACGCGAGCTCCTCCACCGCGAGCACCACTTCGCCCAGGACACGCGCGCGCGCCGGGAAGAGGCCGCCCATCGGCCGTCCCACCATCGCGGCGATGAGCTCCGCGTCGGACGTCCCCGCGATCGCGCCCGTCGCGACGCTGCGCCCGTCGCGCAGCACCGTGTAGCGGTCGGCGATCTCGCGCACCTCCTCCAGGAAGTGGCTGATGTACACCACCGCCACCCCGCGCGCCGCGAGGCGGCGCACCAGTGCGAACAGGCGCTCCGTCTCGGCGCGGGTGAAGCTGCTCGTCGGCTCGTCCATGAGCAGCACGCGGGCGTCCACCGCGAGGGCGCGGCAGATCTCGACCGTGTGCCGCGCCGCGAGCGGGAGGCTCCCCACGACGCGCTCGGGGTCGAGGTCGTGCTGCCCGAGCTCGGCGAGCAGGGCCTCGGCGCGCGCGCGGCGCGCGCGCCGGTCGATCCATCCGGCGCGCGCCGGCTCGGCGCCGAGGACGATGTTCTCCGCCACCGTCAGATGCGGACAGAGCGCGAGCTCCTGATGGATGTGCGCGATGCCGCGCCGCCGCGCATCCGCCGGACCGCGCGGCTCATACGGCGCGTCGCCAAAGTGCATCGTCCCGCTGTCCGGCGGATGCCAGCCGGAGAGGATGTTCATGAGCGTGCTCTTGCCCGCGCCGTTCTCGCCGATGAGCGCGTGCACCTCGCCCGCCT
>DATAIN010000294.1:0-5632 GCA_036262635.1 Gemmatimonadaceae bacterium
TCGCGCGATCGCGGGTCTCGCCGCCCTCTTCCTCGTGCTGCACGACGCCGAGGAGGCGGTCGCGTTCCATCGCTATCTCCCTCAGGTCGCTGAAAAGCTTCCCTCGCTGATGCGGCCGGTGGCCGAGCGCATCACGTACCCGGCGCTGCTCTGGGCGCTCGCGGTGGTCACGATCATCGGCGTCTCGATCGCGCTATGGGTGGTGATGCGTTCCGAATCGCGAGCCGCACTCTGGTCGCTGCTCGTGCTCGAGGTCACGCTCGCGGTCAATGTCCTCTCGCATCTCGTGGGAGCGGTCGTCGTCTTCCGCGGCTATTCGCCCGGGCTGGCAACCGCGGCTCTCGTCAACGCGCCCTTCGCGGCGTACGTGATCCGGCGTGCGGTGCGCGAGCGCTGGGTGAGCGGAACGGCGCTGGCGACATCCGTTCCGGCCGCGCTGATCATCCACGGCCCCGTTCTCCTCGGTTCGCTCTGGCTCATCGGGCACCTCGCGCGTTAGGATGGTGCGATGACCAACGACGCCCCCTCGCCGGCGCTCATCGCCCTTTTCGTCGTCGCGTTCGTGGGCCTGTGGCTTCTCGTGGGATTGCTGCTCAGCGAGTTGAGTGGCTGGGCCTCGCTCGCGCGCAGATATCCCGGCGGCCCGCGACCGGAGGGTGTTCGTCTGCGCGGCCAGGTCGTCGGCATGGGCGCGGTCGGCGAGAAGGGCGTGACGACGCTCGTCCCCACCGCGGCGGGTTTGTACCTCTATTCGCATCCGCTCTTTCGTTTCCGGCGCCCGCCGGTGCTCGTTCCGTGGAGCGAGATACGCTACGCGGGTGAGCTGGGATTTCTCTTCTGGCGAAGCATCGGCCTCGACCTCGGCCCGGTGACGAGGATGCGCGTGAAGCGTGACGCGTATCAGGCGCTCGCTCCGTATCTGGAAATGCGCGTCGGCGGACGCGACGCGCGGTCGATCGCGTGACTCGGATCGTGCGCGTGCCGCTCAGGCGACTCATCCTCACGTCCCATGACCCGGAGGATTCATGAAGCCCCTCATCATCTGCGCGGTATTGCTGGCCGCCCCGCTCGGTGCACAGGACAGCGCCGACTCCGCCGCCATCCGCGCCATCGTTCAGAACGAGACGAGCGCGTGGAATCGCGGCGACGCGACCGCGTACTCCGCCGACTTCGCCGCGGCAGGAACCTTCACGAACATCCGTGGCCAGTTCTTCACCGGGTACGCCGGGTTCCTCAAACAGCACGAGGTGATCTTCCAGGGAATCTTCGCGCACACCACGCTGCAGCAGGACATCGTCTCGCTGCGATTCGTGCGGCCGGACGTCGGCATCGTCGAGACCCTGACCACGGTGAGCGGCGTGACCCAGCCGCCGCCGGGAACGACCGCCGATGCGAAGGGGCGGCTGCGCACGCGACTGCTGCAGGTAGTGGCGAAGCAGGACGGGCGGTGGCAGGTCGTCGTGTATCACAACGTCGACGTGAAGCCGGGCGTCCCGGTTCCCGAGCCGAGGTAAGTGCCGACATCGGTGCGCGCGGAACATCGCGGCGCGCTCCCCGCGCCGCTCGCCGCTCTGCTCGCGGGGGCGGTGCTCGGCGTTCTCATCTTAGGCGTCGGCGGCCGGCTCGCGATGCGCGGGGTGACGCTCTGGGAGGGGAGGACGCACCTGTTCTCCGTCGCGGGAACGCTTACCGTCATGATGTGGGGCGCGGGCTTCGGCGCCGCGGCGGGGACGCTCCGCTTCGCCGTCGATCGCGCCTTCGCACGCTGGGGACCGGAGCGTTCGCAACTCGTGCGCGCCGCGACGGCGTGGGCGATCACGCTCGCCATCGCGCTCGTCGTCCTCACCCCGTGGACGGCGCCGCGTCTCGCGCTGTTCCCGCCGGTGTTGCTCCTCTATCTGACGGCGCTCGAGAGCGTGTGGCGCCGCCGGAGCCGTACGAATCTCGTGGAGGGTGGAATGCGACCTGCCAGCCTGCTCCTCGTCTCCCTGATCCTGAGCGCGACCCCCGCCGCCGCGCAGCTCCAGCCGACCTACGACGCGGTCGTGCGCGGGACGTCTTGCAAGCAGTCGATGCCGGCGCCGGGAAAGAGCCAGCGCGATTGCGAGTATCAGGTGGGCGACGGGCTCGCCTTCGTGATCGCCGGCGTCGGTCGCGCGGACGCGGCGATCACGGTCACGAAAGCATCGGGCTACGACACCGACTACTACGTCACCTTCGGCATGCGTCACGGGTGCGTCGTCGTGAACCCGGGGACGAAGGCGACGCGAGCCGCGCTGCGCTCGGGCGTCCGTCCCGACATCGCCTTCGTCTCACCGAAGACGGGAAAGGTCTACACGACGTCGCAGGCGTGCAGCCGGGGCGCCTGACCGCCCGCGGGTATTTCGGAGCGGCGGCGGGCGCGCCATAATGGAGTGGGCCCGCCGGCCCCCGCGAGACGCGAGGAGTCCGGCTACACTCATCCGACCTGAGGCTACTCCCATGAGATCCGCCTCGCTCGCGCTGCTCGCGTCGATCGCGGGATTCGCCGCGTGCGCGCCGAAGGCCAATCATCCCGCGCCCGCCCCGAAGGACGTCGTGACGAGCGCCGACCTGCAGAACACCAACGAGCCGATCGAGGTCGTGCTGCAGCGCAAGGTTCCGGGCCTCGTCGTCCGGCGAACCGGGACCGGCGGGATCGCGCTCCAGATTCGCGGCGCGACCGCGCTCGGGAATGGCGACGCGACCCCGCTCTACATCCTCAACGGGCTCCCCTTCCGCGCGGGAAGCGGTGGCGAGCTGATTGGCGTGAGCCCCGAGGACATCGAGACGATCAAGGTGCTCAAGGGCGCCGAGGCGGCCATCTACGGCATCGACGGCGCGAACGGCGTCATCGTGATCACGACGAAACCGGGCGGGAAGCGCCCCTGAACGCGCGGTATATTTCGCGATCCCTTCGACGAGGCTCCAGTGCACCGACGTGAATTCCTCGCCGCGACCGCGATCGCCGCGGCCGCCCCCCACGCGCAGCTGGAGGCGCTGAGCGCCGAGCCGCGGCAGTACATCGAGCTGCGGCGCTATCACCTGCTTCCGGGCGCGAAGCAGCGCGCGTTCATCTCTTTCGTCGGCGACGTCGCGGTGCCGGCGATGAACCGCGCGGGAGTGACGCGCGTCGGCGCCTTCACCGTGACGTTCGGCGAGAACGCGCCCTCGCTGCTTCTGGTGCTCGCGCATCCGACGCTCGAGAGCGTGGTGACGCTGCGCGAGCGGCTGGCGAGCGATGCGGCGTACGCGCAGGGCGGCGCGGCGATCCTCGACGCACCGCTGTCGGACCCCGCCTTCGTGCGCGTCGAGAGCACCCTGCTCCGCGCCTTCGCGTCGATGCCCGTGGTCGAGCCACCGCCCGGCGCCGGCACCGCGACACGGCGCATCGCCGAGCTGCGCACGTACGAGAGCCACAGCGACCGCGCCGCGATGAACAAGGTGAAGATGTTCGACGCGGGGGAGATCCCGATCTTCCGGCGAGCCGGGCTCACGCCGGTGTTCTTCGGCGAGACGGTGATCGGCGCGCGGATGCCGAGCCTGACCTACATGGTCTCGATGCCCGACATGGCGGCGCGCGACGCGGCGTGGAGCGCCTTCGGGGGCGACCCGGAATGGAAGACGCTTTCCGGCGACCCGCAGTACCGCGAGAACGTCTCGGCGATCTCGGACATCATCCTGAAGCCGACGTCGTACTCGCAGCTCTGAGCGGGCCGCATGGCGGACGCCTCGCCGGCGCTCTATCATATCCGCGCGGGCTCTCACGAGTCGGCAGCGAGCACACGTCAGCCGGAGACAACAGCCATGCGCATAGCCGGGATCATCCTGATCGTCGTCGGCATCATCGGTCTCGTCTGGGGCGGGATCACCTACACCCGCCGCAAGGACACGGTGAGCGTGGGACCGATCAGCGCGACGGTGCAGCAGCGGGAGACGCTGCCGATCTCGCCGATCGTCAGCGGGATCGCGCTCGTCGCGGGGATCGGGCTCCTCCTCGCCGGCGGACGCCGCCGGGCCTGAGCGCGGAGCTCGACATGCTGCTCGGACTGCGCACGGTGATCTATCGCGCTCCGGATCTGGCGCGAGCCAAGCAGTGGTACACCACGCTCCTCGGCGTCGGGCCGTACTTCGACGAGCCGTTCTACGTCGGCTTCAACGTCGGCGGCTACGAGCTGGGACTCGATCCTAACGGGAAGGGAACATCGGGTGCGTGCGGCGCCACCGCGTACTGGGGCGTCGCGAAGCTCGACGACGCGCTCGCGCGCGCGCGGGAGATCGGCGCCCCGATCGTCTCGCCGACGCAGGACGTCGGCGAAGGGATCCGCGTCGCGAGCGTCGCCGATCCGACGGGGAACATCATCGGCCTGATCGAGAACCCGCACTTCAAGCTTCCCGACGCGGGCCGCGGGTGAGGCGCCGCGCGATCCACTAGCTCCTCGCGACGCGCCTTGCGCCGCGCGGGCGGGACGAGCACCGTCAGGCACAGCTGGTCCGTGCAGCAATCCCCGACAACAGGGAGGAACGCATGAGCGCCGCCGCACGAAGTCTGTTCGTGTTCGGGCTGTACGCCGTTCTCGCTGGCCTCGGTCTCATCCTCGTGCCGGCAACGGTGCTGGGGCTTCTCGGCTTCCCGCCCACGGCCGACGGCTGGGTGCGGGTGGTGGGCGTGCTCGCGGTCTGCGTCGGTGCGTACCACGTGGTCGCCGCGCGCAACGAGCTGCAGCCGTATCTGCGCGCCTCGGTGCCCGTGCGAATCGGCTTCGCGGCGGGGTTGGCCGCGCTGGTCGGCACCGGACGGATGCCGCGCGCGCTGCTGCTCCTCGCCGCCGTGGACCTCCTCGGCGCGCTCTGGACCGCGTTCGCGCTGCGGCAGCCGAGTCGCGCCGGAGCGGCGGCGTCGGCAGCCTGACGCCGCCGCTGCCCGCCGCGCGGAAGCTCGGCACCCTCCTGCTCTGGGCGGCGATCATCTGCCCCGCGGCGGTCATCGCCGCGGGGCTTCTCGCCCCTGGCTGGCCAGCGCAGCGCGGACTGATCCTCTACGCCGCTCCACTCTTCCTTCTCGGACCGCTGTGGCTCCGCATCCGCCTCGCCGAACGCGGGTTCGCCGGGGCCGGCGTGTGGGCGGTGGATCTCGCGATCTTCGCGCTCGCGGTGGTCCGGTTCCTCACCGGCCGATTGCTGCCCTTCTCCGGGCACATGCTGTTTCTCACCTACTCCGCGCTGGTCACGCCATCGACGGGCTACCGGACGCTCGCGGCGCTCGCCATCGCGGAGACGGCGTGGTTCAAGTTCGTGCTCTGGCACGACGCGCGCTCCTTCTGGCTCGGGGTGCTCGGCGGCGCGTTAGGCGCGCTGGTGCAGGCGAGGCTGCGGTGGGACGCCGGGGCGCAACTCGCCGAGGGCGACGAAGCATGAGCAGGCGCGCCTGCTTGCTGGTGCTCGCGCTCGCCACCGGGTGCGCGGGCGATCGGGAACGGCGCGAGCCGGCGGATACGACACTTCGCTCCGGCGACCGGGTGACGATCTACGACGCGGGAGTCGAAGCGTACCGCGCGAAGGACTTCGCCAGGGCGCGCGCTCTCTGGCAACGCGCCGCCGAGCGTGGTGAAAC
>DATAIN010000295.1:0-1805 GCA_036262635.1 Gemmatimonadaceae bacterium
CCCATCGCGGTTTCTCATGTTCTCTCATCTCTCTGACGAGAGAGATCGGAGTCACTCTCGTCTCCCATCGCGGTTTCTCATGTTCTCTCATCTCAACGCGGACGAGAGATCGGCGATGATATCCTCCGCGTGCTCCAACCCGATCGACAGCCGCAGCAGGTTCTCCGGCGCGCGCGATCCGGGCCCTTCCACCGAGTGGCGGTGCTCGATCAGGCTCTCCGGCCCGCCGAGGCTCGTCGCGCGGGTGAAGAGCTGCACGCGCGACGCGACTCGCAGCGCGTCCGCCGCCCCGCCGCGCACCTGGATCGAGAGCATCCCGCCGAAGTCCGACATCTGCGCCGCCGCGATCGGGTGGCCGGGATGACTCGGCAGTCCGGGATAGTGCACGCGCTCGACGCGGGGATGGGACGCAAGAAACTCCGCCACCGCGCGCGCGTTCGCGCAGTGCCCGCGCATGCGGTACGGGAGCGTTCGTGCCCCGCGCATCACGAGCCAGCATTCGAACGGTGACGGAACCGCGCCCCCGCTCCCCTGCACCGCCCGCACGCGCTGAAAGAGCTCGTCGTCCTCGCGACCGACGATCGCGCCGCCGAGGATGTCGCTGTGGCCCCCGAGATACTTCGTCGTGGAATGCATGACGAGGTCGCATCCCAAATCGAGCGGGCGTTGAAGCGCGGGGGTCGCCCAGGTGTTGTCGACGATCGTGCGCGCACCGTGCTTCTTCGCCGCCGCCGCGATCCGCGCGAGGTCGGTGATCGCGAGCAGCGGATTCGACGGACTCTCCAGCCAGACGAGCCGTGTCTCGCGCCGCATCGCCCTTTCGACGGTGCTCGCATCGCGCGCGTCGACGAAGGTGAACTGCAGCCCCCACGGCGTGAACAGCTCACGCGCGAGCTTCAGCGTCCCGAAGTACGCGTCCTCGGTCATCACGACGTGATCCCCCGGCGCGAGCGACTGCAGCACCGTCATCGTCGCCGCCTGCCCCGAGGAGAAGGCCGCCGCTGCGCTGCCCCCTTCCAGCGCGGCGAGGAGCCGCTCGAGCGCATCGCGGTTCGGATTCGAGTAGCGCGAATAGACCCACCCGTGCGGCATCGACCCATCGGGGGCGCGCTCGAAGGTCGTCGACAGCGAGATCGGCGGGGTGACCGCACCCGTGGCGGAATCCGGCGCGTGGCCGGCATGGACGGCGAGCGTCTCGAGCTTCATCGTCAGGATTGCGTGATCGGGCCGCGGCACTTGCGGAGCCGCCGCTGATTGGCGTCGTTGATGCAGAGAAGCTAGCACCACCACCACCGTCCGGCATCATCCGCGGAGGCAAGGCATGTCACTGGTGCTCGGCGCGCTCCTCGCCGTGGCTCCGTTGCTCGCGCAGGCGCCCGATTCGGGCGTGCGCGCCATCACGCCCGCCGACTCCGCGCAGACCCTCAAGCAGGCGCGCCGCGCGCAATCGGAGTTCGAGCGCCGCCGACTGCAGCTGCTCCCCGAGGTGGCGAGCAGCGGTGGCCGGTGCGACGTCCGCGTCGGTCGCTTCTGCTACTGGCAGGACGACGACGACACGCCGCCCCCGCCCGAGCCGAAGACCATCGGCGAGCTGCGCACGAAGTTCCTCGGCCGGCTCGCCGCGCTCGCCGCGCACAACCCGGCGGACGGGTGGATCGCGGCGCAGCGCGTGCGCTATCTCATCGAGGCGAAGCGTCCCGCCGAGGCGCTGTCCGCGGCGCGCGAGTGCCGCGCCGCCGCGTCGTGGTGCGCGTCGCTCGCCGCCCTCGCCCTCGCCGCCGGCCCCGACGTGCGCGCGGCGGACA
>DATAIN010000296.1:0-5884 GCA_036262635.1 Gemmatimonadaceae bacterium
GTCGGCGAGCCAGAGGTCGATGAAGACCTCGCCGCGCAGGAAGCTGCCGTTGGAGAGGAACGCGATGTACTTGCCGTCGGGGGAGAGCGATGGGGCGACGAACACCTGGCCACCGCTCTTCTTCTCGTTGAGCACCGGCTGCGCGAAGCGGCGCGCCCGATCGAGCTGCGTGATGCCAGGGAGGAAGCGGTCCTGCAGCGACTCCTTCCACTCCTGGCTCAGGTCCTCGAGCGACATGCCGAGCTCGCGCTTCACCGCCCGCTCGACGCCGATGTTCGGCGTCGCGCGCAGGATGTTGCCGATGGTCTCGTCGCCCCAGCGAGCGCCGACATACGACCAGAGCGACTCACCGAAGCGGTACGGGAAGAACATGTCGGGACGATCGGTCATCTGCTCGATCGTCGGGATGTTTCCGTTGAGCGCGGCGTCGCGGAGCCACGAGTCCGTGAAGGGGTGATCGGGGCCGATCGACAGGTACTCCGCCATCCCCTCGGCGAACCAGTCGGGCATCGGGTTCTGCTGGAGCGCCTGCAGACCGCCGCCGGCCTTGCCGCGGGCGAAGATGTCGTACTGGAACTCGTGCACCAGCTCGTGCGTGAGCACGTGCTCGAAGCTCCGGTAGTCCCCCGTGAAGGGGAGGATGACGCGGTGGCGCATCGGCTCCGTGACACCGCCGACGCCCTCGCCGAGATCTCCGGTGACGTTGTTCTGCCCGAAGTCGGAGCGCGAGGCGAAGAGCACGATCGGCTTCTTCTCGCGGAACTGATAACCGATGACGCGCGACAGCCGCGCGTACGCTCGCTCCGCCATGCGCGCGGCGTCGTACACCGCGGTCTGCTCGACGGGGTAGTAGTGAATCAGGAAGTGCTCCGTCTCCATCACCTTCCAGTCGAACTGGTCGTACTGCACCTGGTTCTGGCCGAAGTACTGCTGCGCGCGGGCGGCGGGCGCGGCGACCACAAGACCCGCGGTGCCGGCGAGGACGCCGAATGCCGCGGACGCGATGCGTCCACGGCGCGATGCAACCGTCACGTGGTGCCTCCTTGGCTCTCCACCGGAATCACCTCCGCGTCTCCCCACAGCCGCTCGAGTTGATAGAAGCTGCGCAGCGATGGATGAAACACGTGCACTACAAAATCGACGTAATCGAGCAACGCCCAGCGCCCCTGCGTCACGCCCTCGAGATGGTGCACCGCGGTGCCCTCCTTCTTCAGCTCGACCATGACATGGTCGGCGATGGCGCGCACGTGCGTGTCCGAGGTGCCGCTCGCGATCACGAAGAAATCGGCGACATCGCTCACGCCTTTGAGCGAGAGGATGACGACGTCATTGGCTTTGAGATCGAGGCAGAGTGCGGCGGCCCGCTGAGCCAGGGCGGCGGAGGGCAGGGAAAGCGCGGTACCAGTTGCCATTTATGCGAGCGCGACGAGTCGAATGAGGTAACTACGCTCTAACTCCGATTGCCATGCAATGTTCCGCCCGGACCAAGCGAGCGCAACGACGGCCCACCCTTGCGGGGAGGCCATCGACAGTGTCGTGATGTGCCCTCGTTACGCATGGGCCGAGCCAGCGCCTGAAGCGTAGACACTCGAACGCGGCGAGGCCCTCTTGCAGGGGCCGGGCGCCAGGCGTGAGGGTACCGCGGGAAGATCGGCGGAAACGACGACGGCGGTCGGTGAGTCGCCTCACCAACCGCCGTTCGTCGTTGCCAGCACGACGCCGTGCCTAACCCCTGGACCCTGTTCCCTGCCGTTCAGCCCTTGATCACCCAGACCCGCACTTCGGGCTTCACGTCGGCGTGGAGCCGGACGGGGACGCGGTAGACGCCGAGGGCCTTGATCGGCTCGTGCAGGTCGATCTGGCGCTTCTCGATGTGCAGCCCCTGCTTCTCGAGCTCGTGAGCGATGTCGGCGGCGGTGACGGAGCCGAACAGCTTGCCCTCCTCGCCGACGCGCGCCGAGAAGGTCAGCGAGACCTGCTCGACCCTGGTCGCGAGCTCCTGAGCCTTGCCGCGGCGCTCGCCCTCGGCGGCCTCGAGACGCGCGCGCTCCTGCTCCAGGCGCTTCTTGTTGCCCGGCGTCGCCTCGTAGGCGAGGCCGCGCGGGAGGAGGAAATTGCGGGCGTAGCCCGCCGAGACCTTCACGATGTCACCGGTGTGGCCGAGCGTGTCGACGGCCTGCCGCAGAATGACTTCCATGGGGAAACTCCGTGTGTTACGAGAGTGGACGCGCCAGGCGGCGCCAATCGAACCAGGTATCAGCGAGGCCGAGCACACCGGCCCCGGTCACGAGCGAGAGCAGCCCCGGGAGCGCGATCCCCGTCGTCGTGGGAACCAGCGCGAGCAGGACACCGAGCGCGACGAGCACGCCGAGCGTCCGCCGCGGCAGCACCCACGAGATCACGCCGAGCCCGCGCAGCGCATAGAGGGCGAGGAAGAACACGATCAGGTTCACGCCGAAGTTCCGCAGCATGCGCAGCGCGATGGCGCGCCCCGGGGAGACCGCGGGGAGGAGCAGCACCGTCAGTCCGACGATGAGCCCCCACACCAGCTGGTCGTTGAAGCGGAAATCGCGCAGCGCGCCGAGCGGTGGCCCGATGCGGGCCCGGCCGACGCGGTGATAGAGCGCCCACGCGAGCGCCAGCGCGGCGAGGGACTGCAGCGCGAGCAGGGCGGGGAACGCGATCACGCCCGCGCGCGCCACCGTCGTCAACGCGTCCGACACCGCATCGATCGGCGAGCCGCTTCCCGGATAGCTGCGCGTGAAGCGCGCCCACGTCTCCGGCTGCTCGCTGGCGAGCGCACGCAGCTGCGCGACCGTGGAGGCGTTGCGCTGCTGCAGCTGCTGCGCGACCACTCGCTCGACGACTCCGGAGGGAGACCGAAGGGCGGTCGTGATGCCTAACGCCGCGACGAGCGCCATCCCCGTCGCCGACAAGGCGCGCGCGAAGAGCGGACGCCGCATGTCGACCAGCGCCAGCACGCCGAACGCGCCGGCGAGGATGATCGCCCACGCGCGGAGCAGCGTTCCGTACGTGCCCCACTGGTCGCGTCCCTGGAGGAACGCATACGCGGTGAGCAGCACCCAGAACACCGCGAGCGAGCCGCGACCACCCGCCCACCAGCCGAGCAGGGTGCACGCGGCGAAGGCGGGGAGCAGCAGCAGATAGCCGTCGGTGACGGGGAGCAGGGCCCCGGCGACCGGGATGGCCGGGACGAGCAGGAACGCCGCGAGCGCGAGGAGGAGACCCGCCCACCCTCGCGCTCGCGGTGCGTGCTGCGCGACGTCGGTCATATCGCTCGCGCGCTCGGGCTCAGCCCTGATGCCCCTTGATGTAGGGGACGAGCGCGAGGTAGCGCGCACGCTTCACCGCGGTGGCGAGCTGGCGCTGATGCCGCGCGCAGACACCACTCAGCCGGCTGGGGAGAATCTTCCCCTGCTCGGTGATGAAGCGTCCGAGGGTGCGGTCATCCTTGTAATCGACGAAGCGGACGCGCGTCTCGCAGAACGGGCACGTCTTGGTCGGGCGGCGCATCATCGTCTTCATTCCTCCTCGTCCTCGTCTTCCTCGCGACGCTTGTTGGCGGCCGCGAGCTCCTCGGCCGTCATCGGCGGGCCGCCGAGCTCGTGCTCGTGGAGGGTGATCAGGTGGCGGATCACGCCCTCATCGAGCTTGATCGCGCGCTCGTACTCGGGGAGCGCTCCGGCCTCGGCGTCGAAACGCGCGATGACGTAGTAGCCGGTCTCCTTGGTGCCGATCTTGTAGGCGAGCTGCCGCCGGCCCCACTGGTCGACCGTGACGTTCCCGGTCGCGCCCACGAGCTCGTGAAAGCGGTTCAGCTTGTCGGTGATGGTGGCGTCTTCGAGTGCAGAGTCGAAGACATACACCGCCTCGTATTGGCGGGCCATGTCGTGGCAATCCTCCCTTTGGTCGTGGCCGCCCCCCGCTGGTTGCCGGAGCGAGGGGAGAGTGGGGCTCACCGGCAGGGCGCCGGGAGCCGATTTTGTGCAGCCACGAAACCTAGTCGGGGGAGGGGCGCAAAGACAAGCGCCGGGACGCGCGAATCAGCGCGCGTGCATCACCGTGCGCACGATCAGCGCGAGCGACACCGCGAGGAAGAGATAGAGGAACAGCATCGGCTTGTCACTCTCCTCGGAGGGTGCGCTGAACGTGCTGACCGCGACGCCGGCCAGCGCGAGGATGCCCAGCCAGGGATCCTTGAGGAGGAAGGCGATGCCGGCGAGCGCACCGACCAGCGTCCAGCGGTCGTTGCGCGTCAGCGAGGAGTACCCCCGCGCGCCGTCGAGAAAGAGGACGGGGAGCAGGTTGAACATGTTGATGAACGCCCCGCTCGCCGCGATGACGCCGAGCACGTGGATGTTCGTCGTGATGTAGGCGACGTAGAAGGCGAGAGCGGCACCGAGTCCGAAGACGGGCCCCTCGAGCCCGATGCGCGCGTTCACGCGCACGTCCGTCACCGCTTCCTTGAGCAGGATGAACGCGCCGACGAACGGAATGAACACCGGCGCGCTCGCCCTGATCCCATGCCGTCGCGCCGCGATCACGTGCCCCATCTCGTGCACGTAGATCGAGACGACGATCCCGCCGGCGTACTTCCAGCCGTACATCGCCCAGTACGTGCCGAAGTAGGCGAGCATCGAGAGCGCGGTCTTCAGCTTCGCGAGCCCGAAGAAGATCAGCTTCGCCTTTCCGAGCAGCAGGAAGATCAGCGACTTGAACTTGACGAGCAGGGCGCCGAGCGCGGCGAGCAGGCCCCCGTTCTTCCAGGAAGCGCGGGGTTGAGCCACCTCGCGGTCCGGCGCGGGGCGGGAGCCGTCGTCGCCGAACGCGGGCGTGGGGCGTGGGGTGGTCATGACTCGAGACGAACGCCGCCTGCCGTCGCCTCAGCGCGCGATCTGCGGTGCGCCGATGCGAAACGGCCCGGCGACGCGAAGCTGCGTCGGCTCGCCCGCGTTCTGGCGCCAGGCGCGGATGAGGGCGAAGGCCATGATCAGTCCGGAGAGGGGGCTCGAGACGGCGACGAGAATCGGCATCGCGAAGAGCGCGACGATCCCGCCGAGGAGAATCACCGCGAGCCCGAGGAGGATCATTCCGGCGCCCGCCTTCGGCGGCTCGACCTTCTTCGTGGCCGGAGTTGGCGGCGCGGTTGCCGGCTCCTCCGAAGCGACGCCGTCGTCGCTCGCACCCGCAGCTGAATCCGACGTCGGCTCGCCGGGCGCGACCTGCTCTTCCGCTGCGGGGCTGGTGGACGCTTTCGTACTCGAGAGGCCCTGTGCCTTCCGGCTGGCCGCCGACTCCTCCCACCCCTTCATGAATTCCTTCGCGCCGATCGGCAGGTACGCGCCGCCCATCGCGAGATAGGCGAGGACCAGCGCGAGGAACTGGAACTTGCGCCCGCCGCGACTGCGGCTCCCGATGCGTACCGCCTGTCCGACGCCGATCCCGACGAGCGCCGTGATGAGTCCCCACTCCATCCCCGTCGCGGTGACGAAGAGGTAGTACCCGATGGCGCCCACGATCGCCGCGCCGATCCCGTACATGAACGCGCGACCAAAGCCACCCGACGCATGCTCGGCCTCCGCCGCATAGCGGCATTTGGCGCAGGCGACGGTCTCGTCGATGAGGTGGTACGAGCCCTTGAGCGGCGCACCGCAGCGCGTGCAGACCCCCGCCGCGGCGACGGTTGGGATCGGGGCGAGGGGCGGGAAGTGCGAGCTGGACGAGTTGGTCGCGTCGTTCGACATGGCGCGTCGAGGGAGAGGAGTCCGGTGACAGCGGGGTCTGCTATCAGGACGTGCCCCTCGTCGCGCGGGTAACCGTTTGGCGCCCCCGGCTCAGACGTTGAAGCGGAAGAGCATCACGT
>DATAIN010000297.1:0-1940 GCA_036262635.1 Gemmatimonadaceae bacterium
CCTGGCTGACGGAATCGGGGGCGTACTTGTCGTCGTTGCCCGGGTTGAAGGCGATGCCCGCGCCACGCGCCGCGGTCCCGTACTTACCCTGCAGACGGAGGCCGGTGTCGGCGAAGAAGGTCTCCGAGCCGTGGATCGCGAAGTAGTTGCTCTTCTGGTTCACGGCGACGCCGAAGATCTGATCCGACGCGTTGTTGACGAGGTCGCGGATCTGGATCGGCCGCGAGTACCGCGCCTGCGAGTAGGTCATGCCGAGAGTGTCGAGCACGCTGAAGACGCGGCCGGGCGCTCCCGACGTGGCGCCTTCGCCGAAGACGATGCGGCGGCCGTCCGACCCGGCGGCGACGAAGTTCGTGTCCGGGAGGGCAAGCGAAGCTACCTCGAGGTCGTAGACCGTCTCCTCGTCGAAGGTGCCCATCGAGTAGAGGTCCGCGGTCGCATCGCTCGCGAACACCCACCACCCGCTGCAGTACGCCACCTTGGTGAAGATGTCGGTGTCGCAGATCCGCAGCCTGTCGTTGACCGTGGGCGGATTGTGAACCACGTGCACCGAGTCGGCGTTGAAGAAGCTGTAGTTCTGAGCCCTCGCGCTTCCATACTGCCACACCTGGCGCGGGCGCGGGCCCGGGCCGAGCGGATCGTCGATGCGGCGGATGGTACCCGCGGGCGCAGCGGCGGTCGGACGCGTCGAGAAGAAGAGGTTTCCGTTCTGCGACTGGGCGACGTACTGCGGCCGGTCGGAGTACTGGATCACCGCGACGTTGCTGAGCTTGTACACGCCGGTCGCCGCGTTGTAGAACCAGGCCACGTCGTAGACCGCCGTGCTCGGCGTCTGCACGCGCGCGCCACGGATGTCGGTGAGGGTGTTCAGGTCCACCACGTCGATGTTCGTGCCGCCCGAGTTGGCGACGAAGAGCCTGTTGCCGCTCGTGTCGAGCGCCATGCCCCAGGGGAAGGCGCCGACGGAGATCTTGGTCGGGCGGAAGCCGGCCGCCGTGCGGGTAGCGGACGAGTCCTCCCACACGAACAGTCCCCCCTGCCTCACGTCGGAGACGAAGACGCGCTTGCGGGACGCATTGGTATCGACCGCGATGTCGGCGCCGAGGCTGCCGGCCGGCAGGCGGTAGGTGATGCCGTAGACGAGGACCGCGGTGTCACGCTTGGCGAGCGCGGCGTCCGCGAGCGGCGTCGTCTGGGTGTTCATGATCGAGTAGCCGCGATTGCCGAGGCTGTCCTCCGCCCAGCTGACCACGAACGCGCTCTTGCCGCGGTGCGCGCGGTCGTAGTTGACGGCGAAGTAGGCGGTGTCGTTGGTGCGGCGCGTCCCCGAGGCGCGGTTCAGCGTCGCGCTGGCGATCAGCACGCTGTCCGGGAGCGTCCGCATCTCGAAGCCGATGGCGCGGATCTGACTCGGATCGTGCGCGTCGACGCGCAGCGTCTCACCCTGCTCGAACCGGGTCGGCACTCCCTGGTAGACGGTCGGCGGCGTGGCGTCGGCCGGTTCGGCGATGATGCGGACGACGACCGTGTTGCCCGAGCCGATGTTGCCGCCCGCGTCGGTCGCGCGCGGGACGATGGTGATGGTCGAGCCGACGGTCGCGGTCGCGGGGACCACGAAGGTGGTCGGCGTCGTGACGTTCTGCGCGCCTCCGGCGAGGATGGTCGTGTCCTTCACGACCGTGCCGCCGGTGAGGGTCGCGCGGTAGCCGTAGCGGTCGATCGCCGGCGTCGAGTCGATGACCGTCTGGATGACGGTCACTTCCTTGTTCGGCCAGGCGACGCTGTCCGCGCTCATGATCACCTTCGGACCCGAGACGACGATGGTGCGCAGCAGCGCCGTGTCGGCGTTGCCGCTGAGGTCCGTGACGATGGCGCGGAACCACATCACCGTGTCCTGCGCGGTGAAGGGACGCGTGTTCACGCGCATGCGGCGCGTGAGC
>DATAIN010000298.1:0-8362 GCA_036262635.1 Gemmatimonadaceae bacterium
CGGCCGGCGCGAGTACGACACGAGCTGGCCGCGGTGAGAGGAGTTCGCGCGGTCGAGGGCTTCCGGGCCGTGGCAGTCCGGATCCGGAACGGTCACCGCTGGCGGCAGATCGCGATCACGGGACTCGATTCGCGCGGGCAGCTCAGGCGGCTGGTGGACGTCGAAGGCCGGAGCTACGCGATCCCGCCCGCGGGGCTCGTGCTCACCACCAGTCTCGCGCGCACCCTGCGGCTCGCGCGCGGCGACACCGCCGTGATCGAGCTGTTCGAGCGGGGCGGTGAGCCGCGGCGTGTGGTGGTCGCCGCGCTGCTCGACGAGCTCCTCGGCACCGCCGGGTACATGGAGATCGGCGAGCTCAATCGGCTCGTCGGCGAAGGCGCCGTCGTCTCGGGTGCGTTCGTCGCTCTCGAGCCGGGCGCCGAGAGCGGTGCCCTCGCCGCGCTCGGGCGGATCCCCGGCGTCGCATCGGCGGCGAGCCGGCGCAGCATGCTCGAGAGCTTCGAGGAGACGATCAGCGCGAACATCACGCTGACGACGACGATCGTCTCGATCCTCGCCTGCGTCATCGCGATCGGGGTGCTGTACAACGGGGCGCGGATCGCACTGTCGGAGCGCGGCCGCGAGCTGGCGAGCCTGCGCGTCCTCGGCTTCACCCGGCGCGAGGTCGCGGCGCTGCTCCTCGGCGAGCAGGGGGCCGTCAACGCGTTAGGCACGCCCCTCGGCCTGCTGCTCGGGCTCGGGCTCGCCTGGGTCATCGCCGCGGCGTTCGCCTCCGAGCTGTATCGCTTTCCGGTGATCGTCACGGCGCGGACGTATCTGGCCGCCGTGGGCGTCATCGCCGGCGCGAGCCTCATCGCGGCGATCGCGATGCGTCGCCGGCTGCAGTCGTTGAGCATGGTGGAGGTCCTCAAGGCGCGGGAGTGAGCCCGCGGAGGTGGTGCATGCGCGTCTCTCGCCGCACGATCGTCATGGGCAGCGTCGGCATCGCCGCGGTGGCGGGTGTCGGGTGGCTCATGCGGCCGAAATCGGTTCCGGTGGACATCGCCTACGCGACCCGCGAGCCGATGCGCGTGACCGTCGACGCGGAAGGCCGGACGGAAGTCGAGGACCGGTATGCGGTCGCCGCGCCGGTGACGGGGCGGCTGCGGCGCATCGAGCTCCACGAAGGCGACATGGTCGCGGCCGGAACCATCGTCGCGTGGATCGCTCCAGCCCCGCTCGACGGACCCTCGCGCCGGCAGGCGGAGGCGCGACTGACCGCGGCGCAGGCGCTCCTCCACGAGGCGGAGGTGCGCGTCGCACAGGCGCGCGTCGCGGAGGCGGACGCGAAGCGCGTCGCCGAGCGTCGCGAGGTGGTGTTTCGCGCGGGGGGAATCTCGCGCGAGGAGCTCGACCAGATGACGCTCGCCCACCGCGCGCGCGCCGACGACCTCGCGGCGGCGGACGCCCGGCGAGGTGCCGCCGAGTCCGAAGTCGCCGGGGCGCGGGCGGTTCTCGCGGGTGGAGAGAGCGCCATCGCCGTTCGTGCGCCGGTACGTGGACGCGTGCTCCGGATCCCAGAGCCGAGCGAGCGCGTCGTCATGTCGGGAACACCGATCCTCGAGCTGGGGGATGCGCGAGCGCTGCAGGTCATCGCGGACGTGCTCTCCTCGGACGCGGTGAAGCTTCGCGTCGGCGACGCCGCGGAGGTCGTCGACTGGGGTGGCGAAGATGCATTGCACGCGCGCGTTCGCTCCATCGAGCCATCGGCGTTCACGCGTGTGTCCGCGCTCGGCGTGGACGAGCAGCGTGTGAACGTCCGACTCGACCTGCTCGATTCGCCCCCGACGCTCGGCGACGGATTCCGTGTCGAGGTGCGGGTGACGGTGTGGGAGCGGCCGGAGGTGCTGACCGTTCCGGCCAGCGCGGCGTTCCGGAGGGGCGAAGACTGGGCGGTGTTCGTGATCGAGGACGGCCGCGCGCGTGAGCGACTCGTGCGGCTCGGCCACCGCACCGCGGCGACGGTCGAAGTGCTGCGCGGACTCGAGCCGGGGGCGCGAGTGATCCTCTTTCCCTCGGATCAGATCGCGGACGCGACTCGCGTTCGTCCCACCGGTGCGTGAAGTGTGTTTCCCGACGCGGGTCCATCGTTCGACGGACAGACCGGTGTGAGCGCGTGATGCATGGTTCGGTTGCGGCTCACGCAGGCTCGCCGAAGGAGGTTCCATGGACACCATTCATCTGCATCTTCTGCTCAACCACATCCCGGTGCTCGGGACGATGCTCGCGCTCGCACTGCTGCTCTTCGCGCTGCCGCGGCAGAACGTCGCGCGGGCACGTGACGCGCTGCGGCTGCTCGTCGGACTCGGCATCGTCGCGGTGATCGTGTATCTGACGGGCGGCGCCGCCGAGGAGGGAGTGGAGGATCTCCCCGGCGTCTCCGAGTCGCTGATCGAGACGCACGAGGAAGCGGCGCTCGCCGCGACGATCGCGCTCGGCGTGCTGGCCGTCGGGGCGATCGCGGCGCTCTGGAGATATCGCACACGTACGCTGCCGAGGTGGGTGACGCTCGCCGGCTTCGCGGGAACGCTCGTCGTCGCGGGCATGATGGGCTGGACGGCGAATCTCGGTGGACAGATCCGGCACAGCGAGATCCGGAGCGGAGCGGCGACGACCACCGCCGAAGGGGAGGCGGGCGGTGAACGCAACGGCGGCGACCGCGAGCGAGGCGAGCAGTGAAGGCGACCCGAACCGCGGCGAAGCGCGGCTCAGGTTGACCTCGCGCGCGGTTGGACTATCCTTCGCAATGAGAGAGGTGGCGAATCCGAGGAGGAGGCGATAGGGCGCGAGATGCAGGAACACGCGCACGCCTGACGGCTAGCCTCTCACCTCCGCCACCAGAACGCGTCGCCGACAGCGATCGGCGGCGCGTTCGTGTTTTCGCGCGCGCGGGCCGCGCTGTAGCTTCGTCGCATGCCGACCATGACGAAACGTCTAGCCGCGCTGGCGCTGTTCACCGTCGCGACGCGGCTCGATGCCCAGCTCACGATCCGCGTCAGACAGCTGCCGGCCGACACGCCCGCCGGCGCGACGATCTACGCCGCGGGAAGCTTCAACGGCTGGAACCCCGCCGCGCCGGGGTTCGCGCTCGCGCGCGGGAGCGACGGCACGTACTCGGTCACCCTTCCCGACTCCATCCGCGGCCACCTCGAGTTCAAGCTGACGCGCGGCTCGTGGGAGACGGTCGAGGTGAGCGCGACGGGAGGCGACATGGCGAACAGGAGCGTCGAGCTGGCGCCTGGGGCGGCGTCGACGCTGGAGGTGAGCGTCGGCGGCTGGCGCGACGCGATTCCGCGCGAGCCCCCGAAGCACACTGCGTCGCGATCGGTGTCGATCGTGAGCGACAGCTTCGCGATTCCGCAGCTCGGGCGCACGCGGCGGGTGTGGGTCTATCTGCCGCCGGATTACGCCACCTCGACGCGCCGGTATCGGGTGCTGTACATGCACGACGGGCAGAACGCCTTCGACGCGGCGACGAGCTTCGCCGGCGAGTGGGGAGTGGACGAGACCCTCGACTCGCTGTTCGCGCGCGGGGACAGCGGCACGATCGTCGTCGGCATCGACCACGGCGCGAACCACCGGCTCGACGAATACGATCCGTGGCGCGCGACGAATCCGCGTTACGGCGGTGGCGAGGGTGAGGCGTACACGCGATTTCTCGTCGAGACGCTCAAGCCATGGATCGACGCGCGCTACCGCACGATTCCCGATCGCGCGCACACCGCGATCGCGGGGTCGAGCATGGGCGGGCTGATCTCCCTCTACGCCGCGCTCACCAGACCGGAGGTGTTCGGGCGCGCGGGGATCTTCTCCTGTGCCTGCTGGATCGCGCGCGACTCGGTGTACGCGCTGGTGCGCCGCGCCCGACCCCGGGCGGGTGCGACGCCGCGGCTGTACTTCGTCGTCGGAGGGGAGGAGACCGCTGACGACGAGCCGGTGCGCGATCAGGACGCGATCGTGAAGATGCTGCGCGATGGCGGCTGGCCGGCGGATTCGCTGCGCGCGCTCGTCGTCGAGGATGGGAAGCACGCCGAGTGGTTCTGGCGGCGCGAGTTTCCGGCGGCCTATCAGTGGCTGTACGGCGCGCCTCGCCACTGACGCAGCGATAGCCGCGAAGGAGAAAACGAAACGCCCTGGCGACCGGGTCGCCAGGGCGTTCGTACCGGGGAGTGCTGAAGGTCAGTTCAGCGGGCACCCCAGGTTGTTGTTGGCGTCGATCGTCGCCGCGAGGGCAATCATCGTCGCACGGTCACCGCTCGCCAGCGCGGCGTTGACCGACGACAGGAGCTGGCTCGTCGTCGTCGGATAGCCGCCGAAGCTCGACGCCGAGTTCAGGAGCCCGGCGATGCCGGCGCGGAGAAGGATCTGCGCTCCGCCCGAGAGGTCGCTTCCGCCCTGGAAGGCGAGCCCCTGGACGAGCGAGTAGCTGCCCATGGAGCTGCCGTTCAGGGTGTAGCCCGACGCGGCCGGGAAGTACGTCGCGATCGACTGCGAGGGGGTGTATCCCGCCGGCCAGGAATCCCAGTGCTGGGAGACCTTCCAGTATCCCGGCGTGCAGCCCTTGCCTGTCGGCGGCGGCGGCGGCGGATACTTGCACTCGCCCGGCTGGCCGTAGTTCGACGCCGTGCGATCGGTGCACCCGGGCACGTTGCGCACGACGATGATCTTCTGATCGGTCGGCTGGAAAGTGTAGGCGAAGTAGAGATCCCCGGTCTGCGAGACCGCGCTGTTCTGTGCGGGCGTGAAGTCGGGGCAGCCGGCGAAGGTCGCGCAGAAGTCGTCGTATACCTGCCACGTGGGGACATAGCCGGGCAGCGCCGGATCGGCGCCGGTCTCCGTCACGGTGAGCGTCGAGACGGCGCCATTCTGCTGCAGCACGAGCACGCAGGGGAACTGGTTGGGGTCCACGCCGGGAACGTAGATCTGGAATGGGCTCGTCACCGCACCCGCGGTGGCCGACGCGGTGAAGTTGTAGTAACGCCCCGTCGGGCCGTCCTTGCAGACGCGGACCTCGCCATAACCCGAGCCCGCGTCGAGGAGGGAAGGTCCACCCGGTCGCGACTGCGTCGTGGGGGGCGCGACGGGATCGGCGCACGCGCCGGCGACAAGCAGCAACAACGTGGATACAGCGATCGGCGCCGAACGCTTCTGCCTGAAGGTGCCCATGGTGATCCTCTGCGTGGGGGGAACTGCGAGTGCCGTGCGGGACGCGGCGCGCATTTGCATGCGACGTGCTCGCGCAGACGCAGGGGACAAGTCGTGTGCCGACAGCGTGATACGTGGTTTCCCGGCGCGTCGGGATTGTGGCGGCGGCGCGAGAAGGTGTGGGATCGCTTCTACACCTCGGGGGGGGTATCACGCGGGTCGCGCTGAAGCGCGAGGATGCACGCCGGTGAACATCTGAACGGTAGCGTTAGGCGGGAACGACGACGCGCCCGCCGGCGTGGGCCGGCGGGCGCGGAAGTCTTCGTTCGAAGCCGGCGTGCGGGGCTATGCAGCCGGACCGCCCGGCCAGGGTGGCACGCCTCAGGGTTCGCCGCTGGCGCCGCTCGCGAGGGCCGGGTCGTCGGCAGGTCCATCGGCGCGGAAAGCAACCTTCAACAGGTGGTTGCGATAGCGACCCTCGCTCCGCTCCCAGAGCAGTTGGCCGACGGCCGCGCCGAGGACGGGTCCCACGGAGGCCATCGTCAGCGCGAGACGGGGGATGCGCCACACCGAGAGCGCGAGATCGGCGTTGCCACTCATGAAGAGGAGCGCGGTGTCGAGCACTGTCGCGAGGACGACTCCGAACGGGAGCCCGTAGCGGAAGACGAACGCGATGCGACCCTGAGAGCGCACCGTCTTCCAATGCTCGGCGTCGAAGGGAGCGATGGGGAAATCGACGCTCATCGGCGCGCTCCGTTGGCGCGACGGGCGCGCTCGATCCAGCTTCGCACCGGCGGCGGCACGAGAAGGTCGTCGGCGATCGCGGCGATCTCCTCGGCCTCTTCCCATTCGGCGCGAAGGGTGGCGAGCTCGCCTTCGAGGGCCAGCCGCTCGCTCTCCTCGTGGGCCGACATCTCGAGCGCGAGCCGCACCTCGGCGGGAAGATGCGCGATGCCGATGTTGCCGAGCTGCGTCGCACGACGAGCCACGTGGCCGAAGTATCGCTCCGGAGTACCGACCGACTCGATCATCCCGACCGCGTCGACGACTTCGATGCGCGAGGCGCCCGACGCGTTCACCGCGGCGAGCAGGTGACTCGATGCGCGGAGCGCGGGGCCGCCGACGAACTCGCGCTCTCCACCGTCGTAGGCCAGCCGCAGCGACCAGTCCGCGTCGCCGCGCGGGAGGAGGGCCGCTTTCTCGAGGTGACTGCGGCGCACCGTGAAGAAGAAGCGCCGTCCCGCCGGAATCCGCGCCACGGCGCGCCGCCTGAGGAGCGCCTGGCCGACGCTGACGCCGCCCCAGACGAGGGGGAGGCTGGCGCCGGCGAGCAGCATCGCCGCGCCACCGACGAGGGCGCCGGTCGCGACGACGCCGGTTGCAGCGCCCATGACGAGCGCGGCTCGTCGCCGACTGCCGAGCTGCGCGCCGTAGCGCCACGCGGCGAACTCCGGACGGAGCGGACGGCCGATGCGAATCAGCTCGAGTCCTTCGCGAAGCCGCGCCAGCCCGATCTCGTCCGTGGAGACGCGCACGCGCGTCGCGCGAAAGCGTCGCTCGCAGTCTTCGATCGCCTCCCAGCGCTCCTCGAGCGGCGTCAGGTTCCAGCGGCGACAGTGCGCGCAGACCACCCACAGCCGCCCCTTGTCGGCGTCGAAGGCGAGGCGTCGACCGACGGGGAAACGCTCGATCACGGCGTTCTCGCCTAACGTCGAATGGCAGAAGATGCAGGTGCGGAACATCGGGTCAGGGGCGCGGCGGGGGGACGAGCCGGATCGACGTCAGCTTCGGCGCGGGCACGTTGTCCAGATGCGCTCTGGCGATCCGCCAGAGCTCCGCCTTGTCAGGCTGGCCGTCGAGCGCGTGGGGGTCGAGCCGTGTGGCGGCGCTGAATGCGCTGTCGCAGCCGCGGAAGTCGCCCGCGAGAAAGCGAATGAGGCCGAGCTGGACGCGATACGGTGCGCTCCGCGGCGCGAGCGCCATCGCGCGTCGGGTGTGGAGGTCCGCGGCCGCGAGCAGCGAGTCCGGGTGGAAGAGCGGCTGCCCGATCGAGGACTTCAGATACTCGTACGCGAAGCTCGCCTCGGTGAACGCGTCCGCCGGCTGATGCGGGACCATCCCCCGCATGGTCGACAGATTCGGCCGAACCGGTGCACCTGTGGGCTGCGAACCGCGATCCGAGAGCGGCTCACGGGCGCGGACGGCGCGAAGCTCGGCGATCCGCGCCGTCCAGAGCGGGTCTCCCGGATGCTCGCGAAGGTAAAGCTCCGCGACATTGATCGCGTCGCGGTAGCGCTTCTCGAAGCGCAGTCCGGCGAGAATCCCCTCGTACACTTCGCCGGAGTGGTCACCGGCCGCATAGAGGGCGGCGTAGTAGCGGCCGATCCTCACCGCCATCGCGATAGAATCTCCGGGAACCTCCAGTCGTGCGTCGTTGACCGCCGGCGGACGCTGGGCGGTCATCGCGGTTATCGCGTGGGCCCGGAGCTCCGCGGCTCTGAGGTTGCGCGGGTCGAGCGCGTACGCGTACGCGAGCCTGGTTTCCGCGTCGAGATAGCGGTGCTCGCGCAGGTAGGCCGCACCGAGGGAAAACTGGGTCATCGCGTGCGTCTCGCGCGCCGCCGCGCGGCGCTCGAGGGCCGGGAGCTCGAGTGCCGAATGCTCCGCCCCGTCGTAACCGCGCGCCTCGTCGCGCGCGCCCTGGACGAGGAAACCGAATCCGATCGCCGCGGCGGCGAACGGCGCCGCCGCCAATGTCGAACGTCGGAAGCGGGTGACCGGAGGGGGCGTCGCAACATCACTCTCCGACCCGACTACCGTGACTACGACCGCGGCGATCGCGCCGAGCGCCGCGAGGAGCACCGTGTGCAGCGCGCCAGGGTCGTCGTAGGGGAGCGGCCCCGCGAACGCCACAGTCAGCGCACGAGCGGCGAGCGCGAACGCTGCCCCGCAGGCACCGATGCAGAGGGACAGTGCGAGCGCCCTGCCGAAGCCACGCGGCGCAGCGTCGCTGTCGCCCGGCCCGGTGTCGCTCTCCCCGGAACCGTCGAGCAGACCGGCGGCATGTGGCGCCGCAGGTTCGAGGGTCGGCGCGGTTGCAGGATCGCGTGTCAACGCGACGGACTCGATCGGCGGCAGAGGCACCGGGCCCCGCCGCTCGCGCTCGTGCAACTCCTGC